>NZ_JAKUSO010000002.1:98174-123128 GCF_022449305.1 Oceanibaculum sp.
CCGGTTCGCTGACGCTCACCACCCTCTCCCGCGAGGGGGAGAGGGTTATATGGTCACCTTTCCCTTCTCCCTCCCCCTCGACGGGGGAGGGTTGGGGTGGGGGTGGAGCAAGACCACCGACACCGCGCCCGCCAATCCCCCCTCCCTGCCCTCCCCCGCAAGGGGGGAGGGAAAGTCCCCGCCGTCTCTAAGCGCCCCACACACCGCTTTGGTCTGGCGGGACCGGACGCTTCGCTCTAGGGTTGCGCGCAGACGATTTCCGCATCCGACCGGCCGACCATGCCCCCCTCTTCTCCTGCCACCCCTCCCGCGCGCCCCTTCCCGCTCTGGTGGCTGGTGCTGGCCACCACGGCGACGCAGGCCTTCGCCTCGATGAGCACGATGTCGCCCTCGACCGTCGCCCCCGCGCTGGGCGCGTCGCTCGACCTGCCGACCTCGCTGATCGGCTATCTGGTGACGATGATCTATGCCGGCGCCATCGCCACCTCGCTGATCGGTGGCGCGGTGGTGCGCCGGCTGGGGGCGTGCCGGGCCAGCCAGCTGGCGCTGGCGCTGTGCGCCACCGGCATCCTGCTGGTCGCCGGCGGCTGGCTGCCGGCGCTGGCGCTGGGCGCCTTCGTGATGGGGCTGGGCTATGGCTTCACCAACCCGGCCGCCTCGCACCTGCTGTCGCGCTTTGCCACAGGGCCGCGCATCAACCTGATCTTCTCGATCAAGCAGACCGGCGTGCCCTGGGGCGGCATGCTGGCCGGGCTGCTGATCCCCTCGGCGGCGCTGGCGGTCGGCTGGCAGGGCGGCATCTCGCTGGTCGCTGTCTTCTGCCTGACCCTGCTGTTGCTGCTGCAGATCTCGCGGCAGCACTGGGACAATGACCGCGACGCGAACGTGCGGCTGTTCACCTCGCCGCTGGCCGCCATCGCGCTGGTCTGGCGCTCCAAGGGTCTGCGGCTGATCTCGCTGGCGGCGATGACGCTGTCCTTCTCGCAGCTCTGCTTCACCACCTTCCTGGTGACGCTGCTGGTGGAGGAACTGTCCTACACGCTGGTTGCCGCCGGGCTGGTGCTGTCGCTCTCCCAGGTGGTCAGCGTCGCCGCCCGCCTGGTCTGGGGCTGGATGGCGGACCGGCTGGGCGACAGCCTGAAAGTGCTGAAGCTGCTGATCCTCATCCTGATCCTGTCCGCCGCGACGGTGCCGATGCTGGCGCCGGACTGGCCGACGGCGGCAATCTATCTGGTGTTCATGCTGATTGGCGCCACGGCGGTGGGCTGGAACGGCGTCTATATGGCGGCGGTCGCCCGGCTTGCCCCGGCCGGCCAGATCGGCGCCGCCACCGGCGGCTCGCTGGTGCTGACCTTCGCCGGCGTGCTGGGCGGCCCGGCGGCCTTTGCCGCCAGCACCGGCCTGACCGGCGGCTATGCCGCCTCCTACATACTGATCGTGCTGGCCGGGCTCGCCGGGCTGGCCTGCATCGTGATGGCGCAGAAGCACCTGCGTGCGGGCGCCGCCGCATGACCCCGACCGTGAAGGCCACGCTGATCGGCGGCACGGCGGTGCTGATGTGGGCGACGCTGGCCCTGTTCACCACACTGACCGGCCGGGTGCCGCCCTTCCTGCTGGTGGCGCTGGCCTTCGCCGTCGCCAGCGCGATGATCGCCGTGAAATGGGTGGTCTGCCGGCAGAACCCGCTTTCCTACCTGCGGCAGCCCTGGCCGGTCTGGCTGCTGGGTGTGGGCGGGCTGTTCGGCTACCACTTCTTCTATTTCCTGGCGCTGCGCAACGCGCCGCCGGTTGAGGCCGGGCTGATCGCCTATCTGTGGCCGCTGCTGATCGTCCTCTTCTCCTCGCTGCTGCCAGGCGAGCGGCTGCGCTGGTGGCATCTGGCGGGCGCGCTCGCCGGCCTGGCGGGCGCGGCGCTGCTGGTGACCGGTGGCGGCAAGGTCGCCTTCCGTGCCGACCATATGCTGGGCTATCTGGCGGCTGTCGCCTGCGCCTTCACCTGGTCCGGCTATTCGGTGCTGAGCCGCTTCGTGAAATCCGTGCCGACCGACACGGTGGGTGGATTCTGCGCCGCCTCGGCCGTGCTGGGCTTCGCCTGCCATCTGATCTTCGAGGAGACTGTGCTGCCGGCCTCCGTGCTGGAGTGGCTGGCCGTGCTGGCGCTGGGGCTGGGGCCGGTGGGCCTTGCCTTCTTCACCTGGGACCATGGCGTGAAGCACGGCGACATCAAGGCGCTGGGTGCGGCCAGCTATGCCGCCCCGCTGCTCTCCACCATCCTGCTGGTGCTGTTCGGCATGGGGGCGGCGACCTGGGTGCTGGCGGCCGCCTGCGTGCTGATCGTCGGCGGCGCGGTGCTGGCCTCGAAAGATATGTTCGCCCGACCCGCCGTCCCACCAGATATTGCGGAAAAACCATAAAAAAGTTGCATACAACGGCATCGGGGCGTAGTTTTTCCCGAATGGCAATCGCTTGCATGAAAGCGTTGCCAAGCAAGGGAAGGAACGACGGAACTTGTCCCGCCACGACGCCTACAGGACGACCAGCCGTAGCACCCGCAAGGGTGCCGTGGCCCTGTCCGCGTCTGCCGCGTCCGGACGTTCCGCCGAGCTGAACAGCCTGTTCGGCCTGTCCCTGCTGCTGGGCCTGATCCTCGGCCTTGCCGGGCTGCTTCGACTTATCAGCCCCTGAACTCCCGCTCGACATAGGAATGCGATGGTGTTCAGGGGAGCAATCGAAGCGTCTGTACCGGTTGACCAGAGGATTTGAACCATGACCACCAGCAATAAAATCACGGGCGACAAGAACCGAGTCATCATCTTCGACACCACCTTGCGCGACGGCGAGCAGTCGCCCGGCGCCTCGATGAATCTCGAGGAAAAGCTGCAGATCGCCTCGCTGCTGGAAGAGATGGGCGTCGATGTGATCGAGGCCGGCTTCCCGATCGCCTCCAACGGCGATTTCGAGGCGGTGAACGAGATTGCCAAACGGGTGAAGAATTCCGTCGTCGCCGGCCTCGCCCGCGCCGGCCAGAAGGATATCGAGCGTGCCGCCGAGGCGCTGAAGCCCGCCGCCCGCGCGCGCATCCACACCTTCATCTCCACCAGCCCGCTGCACATGAAGTACAAGCTGCGGATGGAGCCGGACGATGTGCACCAGGCCGTGGTGGACAGCGTCACCCATGCGCGGCGCTTCACCGACGATGTGGAGTGGAGCTGCGAGGATGGCAGCCGCACCGAGCATGATTTCATGTGCCGCTGCGTGGAAAGCGCGATCAAGGCCGGTGCCCGCACCATCAACGTGCCCGACACTGTGGGCTACACGGTGCCGGAGGAATATGCCGCACTGATCGAGATGCTGCTGAACCGGGTCCCGAACATCGACAAGGCGATCCTGTCGGTGCATTGCCACAATGATCTGGGGCTTGCCGTCGCCAATTCGCTGGCCGCCGTCTCGGCCGGCGCGCGACAGGTCGAATGCACGGTGAACGGGCTGGGCGAGCGGGCCGGCAACGCGGCGATGGAAGAGATCGTCATGGCGCTGCGTACCCGCAACGACGTGATGCCCTTCGAGACCGGCATCGACACCACGATGATCACCCGCGCCTCCAAGCTGGTCTCGGCCATCACCGGCTTCGCGGTGCAGCCGAACAAGGCCATCGTCGGCGCCAACGCCTTCGCGCATGAAAGCGGCATCCATCAGGATGGCATGCTGAAGAACGCGCAGACCTACGAGATCATGACGCCGGAATCGGTGGGGCTGAACAAGTCCAACATCGTCATGGGCAAGCATTCCGGCCGCAACGCCTTCCGCACCAAGCTGAAGGAGCTGGGCTTCGAGCTGGGCGACAATGCGCTTAACGACGCCTTCAACCGCTTCAAGGATCTGGCGGACAAGAAGAAGACGGTGTTCGACGAGGATATCGTGGCGCTAGTCGATGACGAGATGACCCGCGCCAACGACCATATCCGCTTTGTCTCGCTGCAGGTCGCCTGCGGCTCGAAGGGACCGCAGACCGCGGCGCTGGAGCTGACCGTGGAGGGCGCGCCGCTGAGCGCCACCTGCGAGGGCAACGGCCCGGTGGATGCGGCCTTCAACGCGATCCGCGCGCTGTTCCCGCACGAGGCGACGCTGCAGCTCTACCAGGTGCATGCCGTGACCGAGGGCACCGATGCCCAGGCGAAGGTCACCGTGCGGCTGGAGGAGCAGGGAAAAACAGTCAACGGGCAGAGCGCGGACAGCGATACCATCGTCGCGTCCGTGAAGGCGTATATACATGCGCTAAATAAATTGCTGACGAAGCGCGAGAAGCGGGCGCCGGAGGCGCTTTCGGCTTGATCGTCACGGGCGCATCGCGGCATTTTGAGTCCACCGGCGGGCTATACGGCCCGCCGGTCCCTTTCAATCCACGGTGTGAGAAAAGATAGCCCCTATGTTCGCGAACCTCCTCGGCATGCTGTCCGCCGATATGGCGATTGATCTCGGCACGGCGAATACGCTGGTCTATGTGAAAGGCCGGGGCATCGTGCTCAACGAGCCCTCCGTGGTCGCCATCGCCAATGTGAAGGGCAAGAAGCAGGTGCTCGCGGTCGGCGAGGAGGCGAAGCAGATGCTGGGCCGTACGCCCGGCAACATCCAGGCGATCCGCCCGCTGCGCGACGGCGTCATTGCCGACTTCGAGATCGCCGAGGAGATGATCAAGCACTTCATCCGCAAGGTGCATAACCGGCGCAGCTTCGCCAGCCCGCAGGTCATCATCTGCGTGCCCTCCGGCTCCACCGCCGTGGAACGCCGCGCGATCCAGGAATCGGCGGAGAGTGCCGGCGCCCGGCGGGTGTTCCTGATCGAGGAGCCGATGGCGGCCGCCATCGGCGCCGGCCTGCCGGTGACCGAGCCGACCGGCTCCATGGTCGTCGATATCGGCGGCGGCACGACCGAGGTCGCGGTGCTGTCGCTGGGCGGCATCGTCTATTCGCGCAGCGTGCGCGTCGGCGGCGACAAGATGGACGAGGCGATCATCGCCTATATCCGCCGCCACCATAATCTGCTGGTCGGCGAAGGCTCCGCCGAGCGCATCAAGAAGGAAATCGGCTCTGCCTGCCCGCCCGAGGATGGCGAGGGCAAGACCATGGAGATCAAGGGCCGCGACCTGATGAACGGCGTGCCGAAGGAGCTGGTCATCAGCCAGCGCCAGATCGCCGAGAGCCTGGCCGAGCCGGTCTCCGCCATCATCGAGGCGGTGAAGGTGGCGCTGGAGCATACCGCGCCGGAACTGGCCGCCGACATCGTCGACAAGGGAATCGTGCTGACCGGCGGCGGCGGGCTGCTGAACAATCTGGACCTGGTGCTGCGCCATGCCACCGGCCTGCCCGTCTCCATCGCCGACGACCCGCTGACCTGCGTGGCACTGGGCACCGGGCGGTGCCTGGAGGAGATGAAGGTCCTGAAAAACGTGCTGATCGGGTCCTATTAATCCGCAAAAACTTTCTGTATATTGCCAAGAGTCTTTCAACACAAAGACTTGCGGGGGAATCTTAAGTGGCGCGTCGATCCGGTTCGTTCAGCACCATCACCGAACCGTTCCGCAGCTTCTGGCATCGCTTTTCCTATGGGCTGCTGATCGCCGCCGCTTTCGGCCTGCTGGTGCTGGGAAAGGCCGATATCGTGCTGGTGGAGCGCACCCGCACGGCGATTGTCGATGCCACCGCGCCGATTCTCGATGTGCTGTCCCGCCCGGCGGCTACGGTCTCCGACCTGCTGCAGCAGGCCCGCGAACTGCGTGACCTGCGCGACGAGAATGCGCGGCTGCGCGAGGAAAATGCCCGGCTGATGCAATGGCAGCAGGCCGCCCGGCTGCTGGAGGCGGAGAACCGCTCGCTGCGGGCGCTCACCGGCTATGTCCCCGACCCGGC
This sequence comes from Oceanibaculum sp., assembly GCF_022449305.1. Classification (NCBI taxonomy): domain Bacteria; kingdom Pseudomonadati; phylum Pseudomonadota; class Alphaproteobacteria; order Rhodospirillales; family Oceanibaculaceae; genus Oceanibaculum; species Oceanibaculum sp. The sequence continues at coordinate 104,081 of NZ_JAKUSO010000002.1, forward strand.
GGCCAGCTATGTGACCGGCCGGGTGATCGGCGACAGCGGCGGACCCTTCGTGCGCAGCGTGCTGGTGAATGTCGGCTCGCGCGACGGCGTGGAGAAGGGCCAGGCGGCGATGACCGGCCAGGGGCTTGCCGGGCGCATCGCGGAGGTCGGCTACCAGCATGCCCGCGCGCTGCTGATCACCGACCTGAACTCGCGCATTCCGGTGATCGTGGAGAATACCCGCGACCGCGCAATCCTGGCCGGCGACAACACCGTGCGCCCGAAGCTGCTCTATCTCGACAGCAATGCCAAGGTGTCGCCCGGCGACCGTATCGTGACATCCGGCCATGCCGGCGCGCTGCCGCCGGGCCTGCCGGTCGGCATCGTCATCTCGGTCAGCGACCATGAGGTGCGGGTGAAGCCCTTCGTCGAGTGGCACAAGATCGAATATCTGCGCCTCGTCGATTTCTCCCTGCCGGCGGCGGCGCGCAGCGAACCCACACGCCAGGAAGCGTCGCAAAGTCCGGGGCGGCGATGAAACCCACTCTTGCCCAACGGCTGGACCTTTGGGCGCGGCGGCTGATCCCGGTTGTACTGACGCTGCTGCTGCTGCTGCTTGGCACCGTACCGCTGGGCGTGCCCTATCTCGGCAGCGTGGCGCCGGCCTATACGCTGATGGCGGTGTTCTACTGGGCGGTGTACCGTCCTGATCTGCTGCCGCTGGGCATGGTGTTCGTGATCGGCGTGCTGGAAGATGCGCTGTCCGGCCTGCCGCTGGGGGTGGGCGCGCTGGCCCTGCTGTTCGTGTATGGCACGGCGCTGGGGCAGCGGCGCACCTTCCTGAAGCGCCCCTTCTATATCGCCTGGATCGGCTTTGCCGTCCTGGCGGCAATGGCGGCGCTGCTGGTATGGCTGCTGATCACGGTGCTGAACGGCTCCGTCATCGGCATCCGGCCGGCGATGTTCCAGTACGCCATCACCGTGGCGCTGTTTCCGTGCCTGGCGATCCTGTTCGTCGCCGCGCACCGCCACATCCAGCGTTAGGACCAGGTTGGGACCGACGGCATGAAGAAGGACCGCGATCAGGAACGGCAGAAGGTGCTGACCCGCCGCGCCCTCATGCTGGGCGCGGCGCAGATCGGTCTGGTCGGCACGCTGGCCGGGCGGCTCTACTATCTTCAGGTCGTGCAGGCCGACCGCTACCGCGTGCTGGCCGACGACAACCGCATCAGCATCCGCCTGCTGCCGCCGCCGCGCGGCGAGATCGTGGACCGATTCGGCGTGCCGCTGGCGATCAACGAGAAGAACTACCGCGTCGTCATCGTGCGCGAGCAGTCGGGCGACGTGCCGCTGACGCTGGAGCGGCTGGGCCGGGTCATCGACCTGCCGGAGCGCGAGGTGCGCCGGGTGCTGCGCGACATGCGGCGGAAGCGCGCCTTCGTGCCGATCACGGTGCGCGAGAATCTGAGCTGGGAGGAGGTCAGCCGCGTCGAGGTGAACGCGCCCGACCTGCCGGGTATTTCCATCGAGGTCGGCCTCAGCCGCTTCTATCCCTATTCGGCGCAGGCGTCCCACGTGCTGGGCTATGTCGCAGCTGTCTCCGAATCCGAGCTGACCGGCGACCCGTTGCTGGAACTGCCGGATTTCCGCATCGGCAAAAACGGCGTCGAGAAGGTGCATGACCAGCATCTGCGCGGCACGGCGGGCACCAGCCAGGTCGAGGTGAACGCGCTGGGCCGGGTCATCCGCGAGCTGTCACGCGAGGAAGGCCAGCCGGGCCGGCGCCTGGAAATCACGCTGGACATGGAACTGCAGCGTTACGCCGTGGAACGGCTGGGCGAGGAAAGCGCAGCTGCCGTCATCATGGATGTGCACAATGGCGATGTGCTGGCGCTGGCCTCCACCCCCGGCTTCGACCCCAACGCCTTCAACCGCGGCCTGACCCCGAATGAGTGGGAAGAGCTGATCTCCAACGAGCGCGGCCCGCTGACCAACAAGGCGATTGCCGGCCAGTACGCGCCCGGCTCCACCTTCAAGATGGTGGTGGCGCTGGCGGCGCTGGAGGCCGGCGTGATCTCGCCCCAGCAGCGGGTGTTCTGCCCCGGCCATATGGAGCTGGGCGACACCCGCTTCCATTGCTGGAAGCGGCAGGGCCATGGCCATATGGACATGCATGACGCGCTGAAACATTCCTGCGACGTCTATTTCTACGAGGTGTCGCGGCGCCTGGGCATCGCCCGCATTGCCGCCATGTCGGAACGGCTGGGCCTCGGCCGGCCGCTTGGCTTCGACCTGCCGGGCGAGCGCGGCGGCCTGATCCCGACCCGCGAATGGAAGCAGGCCCGCTTCGGCAAGCCCTGGCACCAGGGCGAGACGCTGATCGCCGGTATCGGCCAGGGCTATATCCTGGCGACACCGCTGCAGCTGGCCGTGATGACCGCCCGGCTGGTCAATGGCGGCATCGCGGTGAAGCCGCACCTGACCCGCTTCACGCCGGAACAGGCCGGCCTGCACGCCATATCGGCACCAGGCGCTACCACCGCCGGGCCGGGCGGCGATGCCGGCTTCCCCTCCATGGGCGTGTCGCAGGAGCATCTGCGCCTGGTCCGCACCGCCATGGCAGCCGTCACCAACGATCCGAATGGCGGCACCGCCTGGCGCGCCCGCATCACCGAGGCCGGGATGGAAATGGGCGGCAAGACCGGTACCGCGCAGGTGCGCCGCATCACCATGGCGGAGCGGCTGACCGGCGTGAAGAAGAACGAGGATCTGCCCTGGCGGCAGCGCGACCATGCGCTGTTCGTCGGCTATGCGCCGGTGAATGCGCCGCGCTATTGCTGTGCCGTCATCGTCGAGCATGGCGGCGGCGGATCGGCGGTTGCCGCCCCCATCGCCCGCGACCTGCTGATCGAGACGCAGCGCCGCGACCCGGCGCAGGGCCGGCCGCTGGCCTTCGTGCCGCCGGGCAGGAGCTGACGCCATGAGCATCCGCAGCTACGGCAAGCGCGAACTGACCCTGGGCCGCAAGATCCTGCAGGTGAACTGGTTCCTGATCCTGCTGCTCATCGTGATCGCTGGCGTCGGCTTCGCCATGCTCTATTCCGCCGCCAATGGCCACTGGCAGCCCTGGGCGACGCGGCAGATGGCGCGCTTCGGCGTGGCGCTGTGCGCGCTGCTGGTCATCGCGCTGATCGACATAAGATTCTGGATGCGCTGGGCCTATGTCGGCTATCTCGGCGCGCTAGTGCTGCTGTTCGTGGTCGAGGTCGCTGGCGAAATCGGCATGGGCGCGCAGCGCTGGATCGACCTTGGCGTGTTCCAGCTGCAGCCATCGGAGCTGATGAAGGTCGCGCTGGTGCTGGCACTAGCGCGATATTTCCATGGGCTGACGCATGAGGAGACCGGGCGCATCACCTATCTGCTGCCGCCGCTGATGATGATCGCCGCCCCGGCCCTGCTGGTGCTGCGGCAGCCCGACCTCGGCACCGCGATGATGCTGATCTTCGCCGGCAGCGGGCTGCTGTTCCTGGCCGGCGTCAGGATCTGGAAGTTCCTGCTTGTCGGCATCGCCGGCCTCGCCTGCATCCCGATCGCCTGGGGGCTGCTGCGCGATTATCAGCGCAACCGCATCCTGACCTTCCTGAACCCGGAAAACGACCCGCTGGGCACCGGCTACCACATCCTGCAATCGAAGATCGCGCTGGGCTCCGGCGGGCTGTTCGGCAAGGGCTTCCTGCAGGGCTCGCAGAGCCACCTGAACTTCCTGCCGGAAAAGCAGACCGACTTCATCTTCACCATGCTGGCGGAGGAATTCGGCCTGGCCGGCGGCATCGGGCTGATCGGCCTGTACATGCTGGTGCTGGTCTATGGCACGGCCATCGGCCTGCGCGCGCGCAGCCAGTTCGCCCGCCTGCTGGCGCTGGGGCTGACGCTGAACTTCTTCCTCTACATGTTCATCAACATCGCCATGGTCACCGGCCTGCTGCCCGTGGTGGGCATTCCGCTGCCGCTGATCTCCTATGGCGGCACGGCCATGCTGACGCTGATGATCGGCTTTGGCTTCATCATCGGCGCCTATGTCCACCGCGACATCCGCATCAGCCGGCGCGGCGTTGACGAGGATTAGGACAGGGACTGAGAACCGGGATTAGGGAAAATTCCGTGACCTGCGTGGCTTTCACGCTCGACAAGCCGAAGCCGACTTGCTATATCGCACGCCTTCCTGCGGTGGACGGGCCTTCACGGCCCCGGCACCAGCCTGGGGGCGCATAGCTCAGTTGGTAGAGCAGCTGACTCTTAATCAGCGGGTCCAAGGTTCGAGTCCTTGTGCGCCCACCAATCAGAACAAGGGGTTAGGCCATAAAAGCCTAGCCCCTTTGTCTTTGCTGGTTTGCAAAAGGCAACACATAGGCAACAACGCGACAAAAAACCCCGCCGGTTAGGGCGGGGCTTAGTGTGTCCGGTGCGGGCCTGTCACGATGCCAGCGCGGCGTTCTCCCGGCTGGTGGCGCTCACATGGTCCACCAGCAGGCCGATAACGCTGGCCGGCAGTCCCTCCGGCAGCCGCCCCATACTGCGGGCAAGGGCGGCAGGGTCCGCACCAGCCTGCAACAGCAGGGACAGGCACACGGCAGCATCATCTAGCAGGCCGTCCATTTCGCTTCCGGTCTTGGCGCCCTTCACAAAGACCTCTCCGGGCCTGCCGTCGCGGTACAGGCCGATTGTGACGGCATAGGACGCCCCACCATAGGAAAGCCGGCTGGTGACGCTCCTACGGCGCTGCGGCAGGCGTTCACGGTACATTGCCCTGCCCTCCGGTCGCTTCCAGAATGTCGCGGGCGATAAGGGCGGCCAGACGCATATCCGTGCACGGCTCCTCCATAAGGGTATCCTCCGCGATCTCGGCGGCGTTGTGGCACCAGCGAAGGGCCAGCGCCTTGACGCGAAAGCCCTCTAACGTGGTGGCAGGCGTCCGCGCGATCTTCTCGACGATGCCGGAAACAAGGTCGATTGCCCGTTCGGCCTCGCGGTCCGCTTCCTTGCTGGTGTCGTCTTTCGTCCGTGCCAGCACCTCATTTTGCAGGCGCCAGTAGTCCAGTAGCCGCTCGCCAAGGTCCAGAAGGGCATGGTCTGGCGGCGGGCCGTCAGCCTGAAGGGACTGATTCCGGGTCATGCCGCACCCCCTTCCGCCATCGCTTCCGCGTCAACGATCATGCGCCACAGGCCGCGCGTCTCTGCATCCGGCAGGGCGTTCAGGTCGGTAGGCGCGGGAAGGTCGCCTAGGGCACGCGGCTGCTCGGCCGCATCGCCCATCGAGCGATATAGCGCCAGCCGTCCCTTGATCGCCATCCCGCGCGGTGTGCTGGCCTGCATCCTCTCGATAGACGCGGCGAGCGCATCCATGCGGCTGTAGAACCGCATTTCGTATTCTGCATCGGTCAGCCCTTCAGCCTTGCCCAGATCGCGCGCCAAGCCCTTGAAGGCTTCCCATGCGGCAATGATGGCACCGTCCGGCCCTGCGGCCTCCGGGCGGCCCTTGGCGATAGCGTGCAGGCGCATGAAGTCTCGCTTCTGGCGAGCGTTGATCGCCTCGAGCTGCGAATGAACCACCGCAAGGCCGTTGCCGATGGTTTCATGGTCAATCCGCTGCCCTGCCGCGCCGATAAACACCTGAAGGGCGGAAAGAACCTCCTCGACCTCGCTAAGGCGGTCCTCGGTATCGAGAACGGCCTGCAAAACCGCCTTGTCGGCCTGCGGTGCCGGTGTGATTGCGTGTTCGGTCATCGGGTATCCTCCTCTAGGCAGCCAGGGCGATAGCCGGCGCTGCCGGCGGCGTGAAGGGCGGCGTCGGCTGCGTGACGCGCACCCGCTTGAAGGTGAGACGGACGATCTTGTCGCCCTCGCGGGAAATGACGGCGACTCGCTCGGTCTTGCGTGTCCGGGTCATTGTGGCCTCCTTTGGTGAAAAATCACCCTTATAAGGTGAATACACAAAGGTTGAATGTCAACCCCATTTAGTGATATTTTCACCATATGAAGCCGGAACAATGCCGTATGGCCCGCGCGGCCCTGAATTGGTCAACCCATAAGCTGGCGGAAGCGGCTGGCGTTGGCCTGAATACGATCAACCGCTATGAGAAGGGCGGCGATGCCCGAATGAGTAGCGTAGAGAAGATGCGCAGCGCCCTTGAAGCTGCCGGCGTCCAGTTCATTCCCGAGAACGGCGGCGGGCCTGGCGTACGCCTGCGCCGGGACTGAAGGGCGGATGGCCTGCTTTGCCTGATGCGGAGACATGCCAGCTTCGCGGGCTGCGTCAGCGCGACCGAGTTTCGGGTGGTCGCCCGCCTTCAATTCTGGTTTGGGGCCAGTCGGCGCAGGCTCCACCTGCTTCAGGATTTCGCCAGCACGCCTGATCGCCCGTGCCCGCGCGAGTAGGGAGGCCCGCGACAAACTAGGGCGGTCGCCTACCCGAGTTTGCTCGCACCCGCGCGCGCAGGGAAGCCACGACGGCAAACGGGAGGCCGGCGGCGACCTCCCGCGCGGCATCAGAGCGCGAGAAACCCGTATGGTCGGGCGCACCAGTTTTCGGAGGGCGCCCGCCTTTACTCGGCTCAATCTGCTTCAGGAAGGCCAGCGCGGCGGATGGCCTAAACCATGTCCTCCGGGCGGCCATACTTCACGCGGTGGCCTTCCTGAAGGGCGCGGTGAAGTTGCACATTCTCATCCGCAATTCCCTTCACGCCCTCAATCAGCGCCGGCAGCTTTTCAAACTGCGCGGTCAGCCCGGCCAGAATCTCGACCAGCTCGACAGGCATGAGATTCCGGGTTTTCTTGTCAAAGTCGCGGATCGCCTGCGTCAGCTCCTCGATGATGGCCTTGGTACGGTCGGCGCTGGCCTTCAGGTCATCGAAGCGGGTAAGGACGATTTCTTCGGATTTCATGGTGCTGTTCCTCTTCACGAAAGCAGGTCGGATGGCGTGTCATCGAGCAAGCCCGCCGGGGCTTGGGCGGCGCTGAGCTGTTCAACCTCTTTCAGCAGGACCAGCAGATGATCCAGCGTCTGCGCGGTGGCAACCAGCATGGATTGCATAGCGTCGGCAGGGATGCCCAGGTTCGCCAGCATCCGCCGGGCCTTCCGGCCTTCCAGCTTCGGGCCAATCGTCCCGGCAATCTGCCAGGCCTGATCGCGCATTTGCGTAAGCTCGGTCAAATCAGGCAGCGATGACATGGGCGGCCTCCTCGAATCTGTGGATTGTGCGCAGGCGAATCGCCTCGGCTGTAATCTCCATCGCCTGAAGCAAGCCCCCGATGCCAACACCGCCGCCGGCCTCCCTGGCGTTCTCCGCCATCATGGCGCGCTGCGCCTGCGCCACGCCTATTGCCTGTTCGATGGTCATGGTCCGGGGCATGGTCACGCCCTCGGCAGGGGGCGGGGCAAGATAGACGCCCTCGGCAAGCTCTTCCGGCTCAAAGCCGTTCGCACTGGCGTATCTGACCGCGCGGACGCGGCCCGTAGCAGGGTCCAGGCCGGCAAGGGTCAGTTCCCCATCGGGAAAGCCGCCCGCCGCCCCCTGATCGCCGTGAGAGGCGAGCAGGGCAGCCAGGGCATGGCTGCTGTCGGCAAGGACGTCAGGAAGCCCGGCAAGGGCATCGCGGAACGATCCGCAGCCGCCGGCCTGAAGATAGCGCCGGGCGTCCGTGTGCAGGCCGTGCAGCCCCCGCATGGCAAAGCCGGCGTGAAGGTGCGGCAGCGCCTCTAGCTTGGACGTGTGCCCGATGATATTCCCCTCCCGGTCACATAGCGCCGTGTCCGCAAAGAGAACGGCGCCAGCCCCGGTCAGCATCACATTGCATATCGTCATGCCGGCACCGGCTCCTTCCCGCCGTGCAGGGCTTCCGCGAAGAGGCGGGCCAGCCGGTCGGCAACCTCCTTGCGCGCGTTCCGGGCCGGTGTCGCCATCATCTCCTCATAGGCCTCCTGCTGCCGCTGCTGTTCACGCAGGGCATCCGCAGCCGCCCGTTCGCTCTCCTCCTGCGCCTTCACCACGCCCTTGATATGCCGTTCAAGGTCCGCGTTCGACTTCACCAGCCCGGCAATCTCGCCTGCCGCTGAATTGGAGTTGGCGGCCAGCATTTCCATGCTGTCCACTATGCCGGCGGTTTCAGGGAGAATTTCCGCCTTCACCAGCGCGTCATAGGTGGCGAGCGCGTCGTTAAGGTCGTTCACCGCACCCTCGCCAAGGCTGACAGCCTCCGCCATCAGGGCCAGCTTCTCGTTCTGCAATTCAAGCGCGGTGGTGGTGTTCCTGATCGCCGCAGGGACTTGCGTTCCCAGCGTGACGCTGCCGGCCTTCGCGGCCTTCTCCAATGTCTCGGTGGCATCGGCGGCGGATCGATCGATCAAGCCCATCGCCTCGGCAACTTCCCGGCCAAGCCTGGCAATGCCGATGTTCGAGAACAGTTGCTTGGCATTGTCCAGGGATGGATTGCGCAGCAGTTCGACCAGCGCGCCCAACGCCACAACAGCGCCCAGGGCATCGCGGGCCAGCTCGGCAATGAATTCCCCAACTCCCCGCATACCACGCTGCAAGAGCGGGTCCGAGTACACGTCGCGCAGGTCGGTGCTTTCGCTCAACAGGCGCTGAAGGAAGCCCTGTTGCGCGTTCACCCGCAGCACCGAGAACAGCCGCTCAAGCTCATCGTTCGCCCGCTCGGCGCCGCGCGCAAGGTCATCGCTCAACACCAGCCCAAGATCGCGGGCTTCCTGCCGGGTAACAGCAAGCGCCCCGCTGCCATCCCGCAGCATGTTCACCAGCCCGGCGCCCTCGGAATCGAAGGCCTTGAAGGCGATGCGCAACTGTTCGGCAGGATCCTGCACCGAGGCGATGGTATTTGCCAGATCATCGAAAACCGCTTCCGTGGTGCGCGTGCGGCCCTCCGCGTCGGTCGTGGCGATATTGTACTGTTTCAGCACCCCAATCAGCTCGCCCTTGCCCTGCACAGCCTCGCCAAAGCGCCGGGTAAGGCGCTGCAATGCCATATCCAGCGTGTTCGACTGCACACCGGCAAGGCCGGCGGCATAGCGGTATTCCTGCAAGGCCTCGATGCCGACGCCCACACGGTCAGCGGTCTTGGCGATGGCGTCCGCCATTGACAGCGTGTTCCGCGCGAAGCTCTGAAGGGCGGCAACGGACAGGCCGGCACCCAGGGCTGTCAGCAGGGGGTTAACCCGTTCCAGCGCGCCCCGCAGCGAACCCAGCGCCCCCGTTCCCCGGCGGCCAAGATCATCGAAGCTACGCGACAGCCGGCCCGTTGAACCATAGGACCGCGCTGCCGACCTATCGATCTCATCCAGATTCCGCCTTACGACACGCGCCCCGGCCTCGGCGCGCGAACCGTCAACGGCAATCCCAATAACTGCATCGGTCATCCTGCATCCCTCCGCCCTTCAGCCCGCGCTAGGCGGCCTTCCGCATTTCCTTGATTTCGTTTGCCGATGCCCCCGAAACCCCAAGGATTCGCCCTTCAGCTGCCTTGACGGCGGCCTCCGCAACGCCCAGGGCGGCCAGGACTTCAGCACGGCGCTGCACAAGTTCGGGGTACAGGCGCTGCGCCATCTCACTACCCAGCGCCTCCTGTTCCTCCCCGGTCAGCCCGGACAGAAAGGCCGGGGCGGCCATGATCGCGGCCATCACATCGGGCCGGCCCTCGGAATGCTTCTTCGCCAGATTGTAGGATCGTCCCTTGCCGGCATTGCGGATGGCAGACCGGATTTCCTGCGCCCGCAGTTCCTCGACAGCGTTGGACGGCAGAGGCGGAGCGACGTTCATTTGCTCATCGAGCTTCGCAACATACTGTTCGACCGCATTGCGCGCCCGCGTCAGCTTCGCACCGGCAATTTCCGACAGGAACGTGGCAAGGATGCGCTTAACAGCCTCGAGCTTACGTCGCGCCTGCCCGGCGGGGCTCAGGTCGCCATCCGCCGCAATCGCGTCGATTTCCTGCCCGGCAGCGCGGACAGCATCCCGGCAACCGTCAACGACATCGTGAAGGGCGGTCCACTGCAAAAGCCCGGTCTCACGATCCGGCCAACGGACCGACAGCGCCCCGATGGTTGCGATAGAGGTTTCGGTAAACGTCGCCATTTCAATCTCCTTCGATAAGCGTTTTCAGGTTCTGCAACACCAGTGAGGATTTCGGGACGTCCTCGATGCCGGGCGGGATCGCCAGATAGTGCTGACCCTCCCAGGGGCTGCCGGGTAAAGGCTTTCGGGATGCCGGGGTCAGACAGCGCACCAGCGCGCCAAGATCGGCCACAACCTCGACCGTGCGCCCGTCATGGCTGACTGACTGCCCCTGCACGAATACAGGGGCGGGCGTTTCAACGGTCACATCGCCGTCGCCAACGATCCGGGATGCAGGGCCGCCCGGCTGATTGCTGACACAGCGCCACCGCCGCTCCGGCGGAATCTCGGATGCTGCCAGCTCGGCAACTACCCAAATGCCGGGCTGCCGGGCAATCCGCACAATGTCACCAGGATTGAACATGACGCCTCCTCACCAGAAACCGACGATGGGCTTGGCCTCGAGATGCTGCTTTTCAGCCATCACGGCATACCGGCTTGCATCCGCCGCATGGTCTGGGCTGCGGCTATCAACATCGTCGGGCTTTCTCATAGCGAGTTCCTTTCGGCCTGCGCCGCCATCAAAGCGTGGAGCCTCTGAAGGGCCGGGCTTGCCCCAGACGGCAAAGCGGGCAGTGTTTCCAGCGTCATCGGCTCGGGCAGGTCGCCATGCGCCCGCTGGCGCTCGCTAATTCCGGCCAGCCGGGCAAGGATGCGGTCATGGGCGGTTCCCCCCGCACGCGACAATTGGACCTCGATTTCTGCCCGGCGCTCAACTGCCGCCAGCCGGCGGGCAAGCCGTGCTGCGCTAGCCATTCTGATTCACCTTTCGTTCTTCAAGGGCTTCCAATCGCGCCAGCAGTTCGCCCAAGTCGGCCAGCCGATGGCGCTGCGCGATTAGCTGCATCGCCTGCCCGGCCTCGCCCAGTGTCAGCGTGCCGGATGCGGCCTCTTGCATAACCGCCGCCAGCGCCCGTCCGATATCATTCTCGGCAGCCTCTCTCGGCAGGCGTAGCGCCCGCTCGCGTGCTGGCGGGATGATCCTGGCAAGACACAGGCCAAGGGCGGTTGTATCGCCTCCTAGCGCCATTTCGACGGCCTGCCGCGTCAGGGCTTCGGCCTCGCCTGCCAACAGCTTCTCAGCGGCAAGGGTTGTCCGGTTCCGACTGCCCTTCCGACGGCCAGGATTGCCCGGCCCGAAGCGCCCTCTCCGGTCGCGGCCCGCTGCCGTATCAACGGATGATTTGCGGCCATCGCCTGCCATCCCAAACCCTCTCAAATGCTGCCTATATGTTGCCTATTGATTTAATCATACCGCAAATATCGGACATTTTATACCGTATTTCATGTATCTAGAAAAATAGACCTCCTGATAGATAATCACCGGCTCTTTTGCCAAACTCCACGTTTTCTTTATATATTTCAATGTCTTGCGTGCTTTATACATGATTGAGATAGGGAATGCCGCCGGATGGCGCGACAACCAGCTTCCCGCTAATGCCGGTTCCCTGCTGAACATGGATGCGCCGGCCCGGCTCTTCTGCCTGCCTTCAGATATCGCGGCCTTGATCCTATCATTCACTAGCAGGCTCCCCATCACGCGGACCCGCCGTCGATCAAGCACTCGATTTCACCGGCAAGGCGATTCGCCCATTGCCTAACCGGGTCATCATGGTCGGGATACGCCCCTTCGATGGCGACAGCGATTTCATACCAGCCGGCCCTGGCTGCCCTCGCGTCCCTCGAACGATCAAGCGCGCCTTGCTTCAGGAAGTCATCCAGCAGGCGAAGCCAATAGCCCGGACTGGCGACTGCTTTTTCCAGAAGGTCGGTCCAACTGCTATGCCCTCTTGAAAACCTCTTAAAATCCGATGCGTCGCAAAGCGACGCTGCTTCAGCAGAATCTTTTCTATAGGTTTCACCTAATCTCTTATGAGAGCCATCATATTGATTTTGCTGGCGTTCTGGATTCGGCAGGCAAACTACTTTTTCGGTTTGGCAAACTATCTCTCCGCCATGTTCTTTGCCTGTAGGCAAACCATTTACATTGCCGGTGGGCAAACTATCGGGCGCGGTTTCTTGCCAGTGCCCGGACTCGAAAAAGGCCCTGTCCTGGTCCGTGTAGATGACGCGCAGGGCGGCGCGGCGTCGGTCGGCTAGCCGCTCTTTCGCCACGTATCCCCATTTGACAAGATCGCCCACGGCAGAGCTGAGCCGGCTATAGTTGGTCCCTGCGATTGCCGCCAGCCGGTCATAAGATGCTACGCACCCCCTGCCGTTCCGGCTGAACCGGTCATGCATGGCAACAGCGCCTAGAACGCGCAGATGATGGCCTTTCAGTCGGTCATCGCCAAAGGCACGCGCCGGGATAGCTGCGAAAAACTCACGCGGTCCCGCCATCGGCTATGGCCTCCAAAGCAAGGCTTGAAGGCGACGGGCGCGGCGCTTCCGCTCATCGGTACGGACGGGCTTCCTCGATTGCAGGTTCGGGCTGGAAGGGGTATTCTTCTGATCGTTCGCCTCGCCAAGCTGAACGCTTCCAGAAGCCCCGCACGCCCCCACAGGCGGCGGGGTTTCATCTTGCCGGCTCATTCATGCCGCCTTGGCCTGGTGGGCCTGCCGGCGGGTTTCCAGCCATTCAACGATGGCGCTTTCGGACCAGTAATTGCGCCCGCGAAGCTTCAGGGCGGGCGGGAAGCCCATCGCCGGGTCATTCGACCAGCGCCAAAGAGTAGCGAGAGAAATGCCCCCCACGATCTCGCGGACGGCACACGCGGACAACAGCTTGTCATTCATGGTCAGTCACCTTTCGCAACAGCGGGAAACGGATTGCTTCCCTCTGAAACGATGCTGGCGGACTGTCCCCGGAATGTCGGTATAGGCAGCTAAAGAAAGTTGGCGGCGCTGAGTCCTCAATCGTGCCCGATAAACCCTAGGTCGGGATTGTCTGTAAGAAAGTTACGGACAGCGCTTTTAAAGTCTGCGGCACTTTTCCCGTCATCGCCAAGCGCCTCCGTACATAGGCTTTCAATAATCTGCCAAGTGCCGGAAGGCACGCGACCTTTTGGCATTGGCTGGCCGGGATTGTATGGTGCGCTGCCATGTAGCGCGTGCCAGCGCACCAGAAAAGCGAGCATAGTGGCTAAACAGGTTCGCGGCTTTGCATATGCCGCGCGGCCATCATCAATCGCCGCAGCATACACAAATGGCCCATGCTGGAAGCGATGCATCATCGCCGCGGGTGGTCGCCCGTCGCCTATCCCAGCACCGAAACCTTCAAGGATCGTCGCCAGCGCCTGAACCTGATCCGTTTTTGCGCCATCCCGTGACCGGATTGACAGCCCGTTGTCCAGCAGGCCGCGCAATACGCCCGACAGGCCCGCGTCAGGGTATTCTCGCAAGTATCTAGCGAGTAGCTTTGCACTATTCTTGGCGGCGTGCGCCGATTCCTTCGCAGCTGCGTCACTCGCGCGGCGCTCAACCTCGGTCCAGGGGTAGGCGCGCGCGGATTCGCATTCCGCGAGAAGTCGCCCTATAAGTATCTCGCTATCTGGGAGCGAGCCGAATTTTTTCCGCATAAGCGCGATGCTGTTAGCGTAGCGACGGGTCCACATCGCATTCATCACGACGCTCCCCACAGCGGCACCACGTTATCGACCTTGCGCCCGCTCAGCAGCCTCTCGACATGATCCGACCAAACGGCCAGCGCGGCGCGCTTCTCCGGCCCGAAGTCGTGCGTCTGATACACGCCTACGATTCCGGCACGGCTCCCCGAGACGTGGTTTAGAACAGCCTCGGTGACTTCCAGCCGCGCTCCGGTCTTTTGCAGGCCGGTTGCGACCGTGCGGCGCAGATCGTGTATTCGCCAAGCTGGCAGCGCCTCGCCCTGTTCCTCCGCAATCGCGGCGTCCAAGAGGCGCTTTGCGCGTGACCATCCCGAGACAGCCGACTTTCCGGTAGTCGTGAAAACATACTCGCTCTTATCGACGCGCGGAACGGCTTGCAGGATATCCAGCGCCTGCCCGGACAATGGTATGATATGCGCGCTCCCGTTTTTCGTCCGCTCGCCAGACAGCCGGATTTCCGCGTCATCGAAGGCGGCTTCGCGCCACCTTAGCGCGCCGATTTCCTCCCGTCGTGCGCCAGTCAGGATCAACAGCTTGATTGCAGGCCCGAACGGCCAGCCAATGCGTTCCGCCCCCCGCCAGACAGCTACAAGTTCACCGTCGCTCAATGCGCGTTCACGCGACTTCTCCGCGCCCGGCTTGGGGAGATTGACCATCGGATTGACGGCCAGCACGCCGCGCCCGACACACCAGCGGAACAGCCGATGCAGGTGAGCGTGCAGGCGCCGCGCCATCACCGGCGCGCGATCCGCCACACTGTCGATAAGTTCGATGCAATCCTGGCGGGCAATATCAGCAATCCGCCTCTCGCCCCATGCCGGCACCACCTCCCGCCGCATGATCCGTTCAACTTCGGCGGCAGATCGGTTTTTAGCCTGATCGCGCTTCAGCCAATCGACCAGCACCGCCTTAACAATATCTTGCTCCGGCTCAGCGGCGGCCTTGCGGGCGGCCCGGCGCTCGGCTACGGGATCAACACCATCGCGCATTGCCTGCGCCACCTGCGCGGCCTGTTGGCGTGCCCAGCGCAGCGAACCCGGCTCGCCATCCTTGGCGCCCTCGACAAACCGCCCCAGCGCATAGCGCCGGCTCTTGCCATTGACGCGACCATGCAGACACCAGCTTCGCCCGCCGGACGCCGACACGCGCAGCGACAGGGACTCAGAGCACCCGGTGTCGAAATAGTCGATTTGTCCGCTTGCTGGTTTCGGCAGCCTGGAACACGCGGCGTGCGTCAGCTTCGCTTTCGGCATATCGGCAGCCCAAAAAGGTCAAATAAAGGCAACATCTAGGCAACGAATTTGCATGATATGGCGTGATATGGCGCGAAAGCAAATGAAATGGAAAATCTCTATATCCTACTGATTATAATCATACTTTTTCAAAGCGATTGACACGGATTGAAACGGATTGATACGATATTTTTCTTAACTCTTAATCAGCGGGTCCAAGGTTCGAGTCCTTGTGCGCCCACCAATCAGAACAAGGGGTTAGGCCGGATCGGCCTGACCCCTTTTCTTATGCTCACCGCCCGGCCAGCAGCTTCGCGCCGAAGCCGATCAGCACCACACCGAACACCGCGTCGAGCGCCCGCCGCGCCCGCAGGAAGCCGGCGCGTACCCGGCTGAGTCTGAGGCAGCCGGCAACGAAGCTCCACCACAGCGCCGACACGGTAACCGCCGCCAGGATGGCCAGCAGAATGGCGAGGGGCTCGCCCTGCTGCGGTACGGTGACCGCAAACAGGCTGGCGTAATAGGCAATCACCTTGGGGTTCGACAGGTTGGTCAGGAAGCCGCTGCGGAACGCCGCTGCCGTGCTTGTGGCGGGCGCAGGCGGATTCTCCGCCTGCCCGGCTTGCCTGCGAAAGGCCGACAGCAGCATCCGCAGGCCGATCCAGGCGAGGTAGGCGCCACCGGCGATGCGCACCGCTTCCTTCAGCCAGGGCAGCGCCGCCATCACCGTGCCCAGGCCGAGCGCGGCGGACCCTGACCAGATAAGGGTGGCGGCCAGCACGCCGCAGACCACGCCGACAGCGCTGCTCGCGCCGCCCGCCGAGGCGTGGCGGATGACCACGAACAGGGTCGGGCCGGGGCTGCTTATCGCGGCCAGATGGATGAGGGCGATGCCGCCGGTCATGGTCAGGAGGTCCATGGCATTTCTCCTTTGTCCCGAAGGGTCAGGGCCGCAACGCCGGCAGAGCGAACGGCTGGCGCTGTGGATGCTGGCGCTGCGCATGCTGGCTGAGCCAAACGCTGCCCAGCACGACCGCCATGCCGGCGAGTTGCAGCGGGCTGAGCGCCTGCCCCAGCACGGCCCAGCCGAGGATCACGGCGGTCATCGGGCTGAGGAAGCCCAGCGGCGACACCACGGACGGTTCCAGCCGGGCGATCCCCCGGAACCAGAGGATGTAGGTCAGCGCGGCGCCGATCAGGCCCAGATAGGTCAGCCCCAGCAGGTTGGCCGCACTCAGCGCCGGCAGAGGCGGCTCCAGCCACAGCGCCGCCGGCAGCAGCAGAAGGCCGCCAGCGCTGAGCTGCCAGGCCGCAAAGGTCAGCGGCGAAACCGGTGGCTGCCAGCGCCGGCTGAGCACCGTGCCCAGCGCCATCGAAACGGCACTGCCCAGCCCGGCGGCGATCCCCACGGGATCGAGCGCGGCAGCAGGCGTCAGGATCAGCATCGCCACCCCGCCAATCCCCGCCAGCGCGGCCAGCACCGCAAGCGGCCGCAGCGCAGAGCCCAGCGCCAGCCGGGCCAGCAGCAATACGATCAGCGGCTGGATGGCACCAACCGTCGCCGCGACCCCGCCCGGCAGGCTGTAGGCGGCAACGAACAGCAGCCACCAGAAGACCGAGAAATTCAGCGCCCCCAGAACGAAGGCGCGGGCCCACCAGATGCCCTGCGGCAGCGCGCGCACCAGCAGCAACAGCAGAAGCCCTGCCGGGAGGGCGCGCAGCATCGCCACGGTCAGCGGATAGCCGTCCGGCAGCAATTCGGTGGTGACGATATAGGTGCTGCCCCAGATCGCCGGCGCAATGGCGGTCAGCAGCAGGTCGGATGTCCGCGACATGGCAATTCTCCATTTATCTTGACCTCAAGATAATTCACTAAATCTTGACGTCAAGATAAATTCCGCGCGACTATCCCCAAATGGATCGGATCGACAGAATTCTCGGGCAGTGGAACCGCGAACGGCCGGACCTCGATGTCACCGCGATGGGCGAGATCGGGCGTTATCTGCGCGTGGCGCGCTATTTCCGGCGGGAGATGGAGGCCACCTTCGCGAAACACGGGCTGAACGGTGCCACCTTCGATGTACTGGCGACCCTGCGCCGGTCCGGCCCGCCGCATGCGCTGTCACCGGGCGACCTGATGGCGGCGACGATGGTCAGCTCCGGCACGGTGACCAACCGCATCGACCAGTTGCAGAAGGCAGGGCTGGTGGAACGGCGCCAGAACCCGGCGGACCGGCGCGGTTTCATCGTGGCGCTGACCGAGAAAGGCTTCGCGGTCATCGAGCAGGCCGTGGCCAACCATGTGGCGACCCAGACGCGGCTGATCTCCACCTTCTCTCCGGAGCAACGGGCCGCACTGGATGCGCTGCTCAGGGCCTATCTGTCGGCGGTGCCGGAAGCCTGATCCCTACCCCTGCTGCCGGCACCAGCGGTCGGCATTGTCCTTCGCCTTCAAGGCGGCGAAGACCGAGGCGCGGACGGTCACATCGTCGGTAATGTCGCCATGGAAGATCGGCCCGTCCGGCCCGATGCCCAGCCGCACGGAGCAGCTGCCCGCCTGCTGGCCCAGCACGCCTGAGGCCCGGCCCAGGCTGGCGCTGAACTGCGCCACCGCCTGGTCTCCCGGCCCGCAGATCACGGTATCGTTGGTGCATTCATCGCCCTTGCCGGCCGACAGCCGCCCGTCCTTTGCGGTGAAGGAAATCGAGGTCGTCTTCGCCGTATCGCCCTTCCAGTCGGTGAGGCCGGCGATTGGGAACACCCAGCCCGGCATGTCGGCGCGCCAGCGCCCGACCGCCTGGCGGATGCCGCTGACGCCGGTCTCCAGTGTACGCGCCACGGCGGCGGGATCGTATGTGCCGGCCATCCAATCCAGCCGCTGCCAGTCGGCATAGCGCCACAGCGCCAGCGGGCGCTTCTCGCCGCCGCTCACATCGATGCAGCAGGGCACGCCGCCCGGCCCGTCCAGATAGGCCGGCAACATCTCGTAGAAGCCGGGAAAGCTGTTCGTCCATTGCTGATAGCCATGGGCGGGCAAAATCTTACCCGGCCCCAGCTCCATGCCGTTGCGTGAATTCAGCACGGTCTGCACGGAGCCGAGATAGGGTGTGCCCATGGTGATGAGTTTCACCACCCGCGCGCTGTGCCGGAAGACCCCCGCCGGGTTCTGCGCGTAGGCGGTGGCGACGAGGCCGCCCATCGAATGGGCGACCAGCACGATGCGGCTGGTATCACGCAAGGCCGGTTCCGCCGCGATGAAGCGCTCAAGGTCGGCGGCGCTGTCGAAGACGCTCTGCCGCCAGTCATAGGGAAAAGGGAATACGCGCCCCTGCGTGCGAAGGGCCGTCAGGAAGGCGTCGTAATCCGGCATGACCCGGTTCGCGGTCAGCCCGTCTCTGGGAGTCGCCGGGCCGTCTGCGATGATCATGCGCCTGAAGTCGGCAGCGCCGCTGGCGGCATTCTCCGGCAGCCAGACCCGCCGGCCGCCATCGCTGATTTCCGAGGTCATGAAGCCCGGAATGAAGATGATGGCCGGCTTCTCCTCGGCGCGGACCGGCCCGCCGGGAAGAAGCGCTGGTAGCAATGCGGCGAGGAACAGGACCAAAACCCAACGGAAACCGACCTTCATCCTGCCCACTCCCCTTTTTTATGTGCCGCGACTATACCGCGATATTATCGATCAGGCGCGTCTTGCCGAGCCAGGCGGCGGCCAGCAGCCGGCCTGGCCGCCCTGGGGCGGGATCAGGGGCCAGTGTCTCCGCATCGCGCAGCTCGACATATTCCACCGGGCCGAAGCCCTCATCCTCCAGCACGGCCGCCGCGTCGGCCAGCGCCTGGGCCGGCGCGGCGCCATGCCGGATGCGCGCGGCGACCTCTACCAGTACGCGATGCAGCGCCGGCGCCGCCGCACGCTCCTCCGCGGTCAGATAGGCGTTGCGGGAGGACAGGGCGAGGCCGTCCGCCTCTCGCACCGTCTCCCCACCCTCGATGCGCACCGGAATGTCGAGATCGCGCGCCATGCGGCGGATCACCGCGAGCTGTTGCCAGTCCTTCTCCCCGAACAGAGCGATATCGGGGCGGACCTGAT
>NZ_JAKUSO010000002.1:123138-226075 GCF_022449305.1 Oceanibaculum sp.
TGGCCACGCCGGCGAAATGGCCGTGCCGGCGCGCGCCACACAGACCTTCGCTGACTGTCGCCACGGTAACGGTGGTGGAGAAACCGTTGGGGTACATCTCCGTCACATCCGGCGCGAACAGCAGCGGCACGCCGGCCGCGCGCAGGGCGGCGACATCCTGTGCCTCGCGGCGCGGGTAGGAATCCAGATCCTCGCTGGGTGCGAACTGCGTCGGGTTCACGAAGATCGTCGCCACCACCTGGTCGCACATTTCAGCGCCCTGCCGCATCAGCGACAAATGCCCCTCATGCAGCGCGCCCATGGTCGGCACCAGCGCGACCGTCAGCCCCTCGGCGCGCCAGGCCGCGACCTGCTGGCGCAGATCGGCAACAGTCCGGACGATGCGGGGAAGATCGCTCATGCCGCCCCCTTCGGCTTAGCCGTGCCAAAGCAATGTTCCGGGCCGGGGAAGCGTCGCGCCGTCACCTCCGCGGCGTAGGACTGGACCGCCTGCTCCACCGAGGCACCCAGCGAGGCGAAGCGCTTCACGAATTTCGGCGTGAAGTCGGAGAACAGCCCCAGCATGTCGTCGGTCACGAGGATCTGCCCGTCGCAGGCCGGCGAGGCGCCGATACCGATGGTGGGGATGCCGATGGCCTCCGTGATGGCGCGGCCCAGCGGCTCCGGCACGCCCTCGATGACCACGGCGAAGGCACCGGCTTCCTCTATGGCCTTCGCATCCGCCATGACGCGTGCGGCCTCCTCCTCGCCCCGCCCCTGTACGCGGAAACCGCCGAAGGCGTTCACCGATTGCGGCGTCAGGCCGATATGGGCCAGCACCGGGATATGCCGCTCCGCCAGGAAGCGGATGGTCGGCGCCATCGCCACCCCGCCTTCCAGCTTCACCGCCGCGCAGCCGGTTTCCGCCAGCACGCGCGCGGCGGCGCGGTAGGCCTGCTCCGGCGATTCCTCATAGGAGCCGAAGGGCAGATCGACCACCACGCAGGCATGGCGGGCCGAGCGCGCGACCGCCTTGCCATGGGCGATCATCATGTCCAGCGACACGCCCAGCGTGGAGTCCATGCCATAGACCACCATCGCCAGCGAATCGCCGACCAGCAGCAGATCGACATGCGGGTCCAGCAGCTTCGCGATGGGCGCGGTATAGGCGGTCAGGCAGACCAGCGGCTGCCCGCCCTTGCGGGCGCGGATATCGGGAACGCCGATGGGACGGTCCTTGGTCGGTGTACTCATTATTCTGTCCTCGGCTGCCTTCAGCCTTGTCCTTACAGCCTTACCGGATTTACAGCCCCGCCACGCCGGACGGCCGGCGGCGGTCCGCGCCCCCGGCCTTCAGCCCGGTCGCCGGATCGGCGACGATGGCGCACACGCCGCCAGCCTTCCAGGTCCAGTCCGGCCAGGATACGACATCGTGGCCAAGGGCGGCGAGGGCGTCCTGCGTCCGGCGCTCGATCCGCCCCTCCAGCGTGAGGCGGCCCGGGTAATAGGGGTGCGGCGCGAAGGAATCGGGGAAGCTGTATGTCGCAAAGCGCGGCGCGTCGATGGCCGACTGCGTGTCCATGCCGAACACGCCGACATTCAGCAGCACCTGCAGCATGGCCTGCGACTGAACATCGCCGCCCGGCGTGCCGAACGGCATCAAGGCGCCATTGTCAAACACCGCCAGCGCCGGGTTCGGCGTCAGGCGCGGGCGCTTGCCGCCCATCAGCTCGCTGGCATGGCCTTCCTGCGTGAAAGCCTGGGAGCCGCGCGAGGACGGGCAGATGCCCAGCCCCGGAATCACCGGCGCGTCGTTCGAGGTGTCGCTGGGCGTGGCGGAGAACACATTGCCCCAGCGGTCCACCGCGCAGACATAGGAGGTATCGGGCGACAGCGGCGGCTCGCCATCACGGACCGGTGCCTTGCTTCCGCTGTTGCCGAGAATGGCGCGCAGATTGCGCGGATCGCCCGCCGGCGGCATCTCCGGCCAGGCCTTGTTCGGGTCAATCAGCCCGCGCCGCAGATCGGCATACTCATCCGACAGCAAGTCCGCCATCGGCACATCGACGAAGCGCGGATCGCCGTAATAGGCCTCGCGGTCGGCGAAGGACAGCTTCATCGCCTCGGTCAGCAGATGGATATAGGAAGGGCTGTTATGGCCCAGGCCGCGCAGATCGACGCCCTTCAGCAGGTTCAGCATCTGGATCAGCACCGGCCCCTGGCACCAGACATCGCAGGTATAGACCGTCATGCCGTTGAAGCGCCCGGAGACCGGCTTCTCGAAAGTGACGGAGAAATCGGCCAGGTCCTGCTCCGTCATCCAGCCATCATTCTCGGCATGGTAGCGGGCAATCGTGCGGGCGATATCGCCCTTGTAGAAGGCATCGCGCGCGGCGCGTAGCCCATCCTCCCGGCTGCCACCGGCTGCCTTCTCCTGATCCGCCATATAGGTCAGCGTGGCCGCGAGATCGCTCTGCACGAACAACTCCCCCACCTTCGGCGGGCGGCCCTTCGGCAGGTAGATCTCCTTGTTGGCGTCCCAGCGCGCATAGGCTTCCGCCTGGCCGGCGACATAGTCGGCCAGCAGCGCGTGCGTCGGGAAGCCCTCGGCGGCGTAGCGGATCGCGGCGGCGGCCACCTCGGAAAACCGCATGGTGCCGTATTTTGCCAGCGCGGCGATCCAGGCATCCGGCGCGGCGGGCACCACGGTGCGCTTCAGGCCGGGGGGAATCTCGCCGCCATGGTTTTCGCGGAACCAGGCGGAACTGGCCTGCTTCGGAAAACAGCCAAGGCCGCTGATCGTCGTCACCTCGCCGCTGTCCGCCATGCGGATCATGATCGGCGCCACGCCCGCGACATTCACCAGGTCGGATTGCAGCACGCCCAGCGCGATGCCGGCGGCCACGCCCGCATCGACAGCATTGCCGCCCGCCTCCAGAATGGCGAGGCCAGCCTGCGCGGCGGCGTGATGGCCGGCTGACACCATGTGCCGGCTGCCCAGCGTCACCGGCCGGTGCGCACCCGACCCCAGGCCCGGAAAAGACTCCATTCCCCACTCCTGCTTCTTGTTTTTTTGCAGTGCCGCATAGGAAAGCTGCCCGCGCCCGCGCTGGCAAGCGGCAATGCATCGGGGCAGGGTTACGGAAGCCTGCCGGCCCTGTCCTTCGAGACGCTGGCGCTCGCTCCTCTCTCCCGCCACCTACTCCGCCCGTCACCCCCGCATTTATTGCGGGGGTCCAGGCCTCAGCTAACTGGATGCCCGCCCGATCAGGCTGAACCCTGGATTCCCGGGACAAGCCCGGGAATGACGGCTAGTGTGGTTGTAATAGGGAGCGCAATTCCCCTCACGCCGCTTCGGGCACTTCGGCGGTCTTCAGCGCCTCGGCCTGGCGTTTCGCCAGTGCCTTCGCGTCGAAATCGGCGATCAGCTCGTGGAACATGCGGTACCAGTTGATCTCCGCCTTCAGATGCAGGAACACCGAGCCAAGGCCGATGGCCGCGCGGTCCATCAGCACGAATTCGCGCGGCGGGGCGACGCCGCCGATCCGGCGCAGCTCGGCATGCACCTTCTCCGCCACCTCGCGGCCATACATGCCGTTGTTGGTTTCCTGGATCGGGCGCTGGCGGTCCTCCATCAGCGGCGCATAGACGAAGCGCGCCCAGAGGTTCAGCACCTCGATCTTGTCCTTGGTCAGATTCTCGAAACCCCAGATCGTGTAGGCATGCACGGCCAGCTCGTCATCGCCGTCGCGCAGCGCCTTGTAGAGGTCGATGACGCCCTCCACGAAGCTGGGCCGAAACACGCGGACGCAGCCGAAATCCAGCAGGTTCACGCTGCCATCCGGGCGCACCGAATAGTTGCCGAGATGCGGGTCGCCATGGATCGATCCGAAGAAATAGAACGGCACATACCAGGCGCGGAACATGTTCAGCGCCACACGGTTGCGGAAGTCGAGGTCTTCCCCGGTGACGGAGAGCAGCGGCGCGCCGTCCAGCCAGTTCATGGTCAGCAGCCGCCTGGTAGAGAGCTCCGGCACGGCAGCGGGCACATGCACGCCGGGCTCATCCGCCAGCATATGGGCATAGAGCGCCATGTGGCGGCGCTCCAGATCGTAATCCAGCTCCTCGCGCAGGCGGGCCGAAAGCTCCTGATACATGCGGGATGTGGAGATCGCCTTGTCGTAGCGCTCATAGACCGACATGGCGAGCTTCAGCTGCTTCAGGTCGGCCTCCACCGCCGACTGCATGTCGGGATATTGCAGCTTGCAGGCCAGCGCCGTGCCGTCCTTTGCCGTGGCGCGGTGGACCTGGCCCAGCGAGGCGGCAGCGGCGGCCTCATGCGCGAAATCGGCGAAGCGCGAGCGCCAGTCCGGCCCCAGCTCGGCGGCCATGCGGCGCTTCACGAACAGCCAGCCCATCGGCGGCGCGTTGGACTGCAGCTGCTGCAGCTCCTGCGCATATTCCTTGGGCAGCGCATCGGGGATGGTGGCGAGGATCTGCGCCACCTTCATCAGCGGGCCCTTCAGCCCGCCCAGCGCCTGCTTCAGCCCCTCTGCATGCTCGGTTCGGTCCAGCTTCAGGCCGAGATAGCGCTCGCCCGCCAGCCTGGCCGCCAGCGCGCCGACGCGGCTGCCGACCTGCACATAGCGCCGCGCCCGGCCGCCGAACCTGTTGTCTTCATTCTCGGACATGAGGCTCTGACTTTCTGTATGTGTCATGGCCGGACCTGATCCGGGCATCCAGGGGCGATGCCCTGCCTGTCACGTCCAAAGCTGTGGCTCTGGATTGCCGGGTCAAGCCCGGCAATGACAGGCTGGCTGCCCCCTACTCCATCGCTTCCAGCTCGTCGATCATGCCGGCGATCATCGACAGCCCCTTGGCCCAGAAGGCCGGGTCCGCGGCATCCAGCCCGAAGGGGGCGAGCAGCTGCTTGTGGCGCAGCGTGCCGCCGGCCCGCAGCATCTCCAGATAGCGGTCGGCGAAACCGTCCTCCGCCTCCCGGTACACCGCATAGAGCGAGTTCACCAGGCAGTCGCCGAAGGCATAGGCATAGACATAGAAGGGCGAGTGGATGAAGTGCGGGATATAGGCCCAGAAGTGCCGGTAATCCTCGTCGAAGCGCAAGGCCGGGCCGAGGCTTTCGATCTGCGTTTCGATCCAGATGTCACAGATCTCGTCCGGCGTCAGTTCGGACTGCCGGCGCGATGCATGCAGCTTTGCCTCGAAGAAATGGAAGGCGACCTGCCGCACCACCGTGTTCAGCATGTCCTCCACCTTGCCGGCCAACATGGCCTTGCGGCGCTTCGGATCGGTTTCCTTCTTCAGCATCGCCTGGAAGGTCAGCATCTCGCCGAACACGCTGGCGGTCTCCGCCAGGGTCAGCGGGGTGTTCGCCTGCAGATGCCCCTGCTCCGCCGCCAGTACCTGATGCACGCCATGGCCCAGCTCATGCGCCAGCGTCATCACGTCGCGCGTGCGGCCCTGATAATTCAGCAGGATATAGGGGTGGGCGCTGGGCACGGTGGGGTGCGAGAAGGCGCCAGAGGCCTTGCCGGGACGGGCCGGCGCGTCGATCCAGCCCTCGCGGAAGAAGCGGCCGCCAATCTCCGCCATGCGCGGATCGAAGCCGGCATAGGCGGTCAGCACCGTATCCTCCGCCTCCTCCCAGCGGATCAGCCGGTCGGCATCGTCGGGCAGCGGCGCGTTGCGGTCCCAGTAATCCAGCTTGTCGATGCCGAACCACTTCGCCTTCAGCGCGTAATAGCGGTGCGAGAGCCGCGGATAATGATCGCGCACACTGTTCACCAGCGCGTCCACCACCTCATCCTCGATCTGGTTGGCGCGGTTGCGCGCCGAGACCGGCGACGGATAGTGACGCCAGCGATCCTCCGTTTCCTTGTCCTTGGCCAGCGTGTTGGTGACCAGCGAGAACAGCCGGGCCTCGCCGCGCAGCGTGGCGCCCAGAGACTTTGCCGCCTCGCGCCGTTCCTCGCGCTTGCCACTGGTCATCTTCTCCAGAATGCCGGTGACGGTCAGCTCCTTGCCCTGGAAGGGAAAGCGCAGGCCGGTCAGCGTCTCGTCGAACAGCCGGTTCCAGGCGGAACGGCCGGAAATCTCCTTCTCATGCAGCAGCTTTTCCAGATCGTCGGACAGCTGGTGGTCGCGGAACACGCGCAGATCGCGCAGCCAGGCGGAGAATTTCGCCAGTTCCGGCGCCGTCAGCTTGTCCGCCAGCTGCGATTCATCCAGCCGGTTCAGCTCCAGCGTGAAGAACAGCAGCTTCGTGGAGATATCCGTCACCCGCTCCACCACCGACTGGTAGAAGCGGCCGATCTTCGCATCACCCATGTCGCCGGCATGGACCAGCTGGGCATAGCTGGCGGCGCGCGACAGTACCTCGTCTATGCGCTCATATTCCGCGACCGCCCGGCCCAGCGCCGCGCCGTCGAGGCTGGCCAGCTTGCCGGCATGGGCCGTCTCGAAGGCCGCCGCGTCCTTTTCCGCGCCATCCAGATCGGCCTTCAGCCGCGGACACGCCATCCCGTCATACAGGTCGGCGAGCCGCCATTCCGGCAGATCGCCCAGATCGGGGGCGGCGTTGTCCTTGATTTCGGCGGCAGCAGTCATATTCCTCTCCATGGTTACTGACAGGGATATGGTGAGCCTTGCCGGATCGCCAAGCGCAAGCGACACTGCCGGCACTATATGACAAGACGCCCCGATATAACGGGACGGCGACATGGGAGGAGACGTGGCGATTATCGATTACGCGGCGGCGCAGAACCTTGCGCTGATGTTCTTCGAGCAGGCGGCGAAGCTGGGCGACAAGCCCTTCCTCTGGGCCAAGCGCGACAGCACCTACCAGCCGATGAGCTGGCGCGAGATCGACCGCCAGGTGCGCACCCTGTCCCGCGCTCTACGCGCGCAGGGCATCCAGCCCGGCGACCGCGTGGTGATCGTCTCCGAGAACCGGCCGGAATGGGCGATTGCCGATCTTGCCATCATGGCCGCCGGCGCGGTCAGCGTGCCGGCCTACGTCACCAACACGGTGGCCGACCACATCTACATCCTGGAGAATTGCGGGGCGAAGGGGCTGATCTGCTCCACCGAGAAGCTGCTGCGCAATGCCCTGCCCGCCGCCATCCATTCCAGCCATTGCGAGTTCGTGATCGCGTTGGAAGGCAAGGGCCCGGCGCAGGAATGCACGATCCGCTTCCAGGGCTGGGATGACGCGCTGAAGGCCGGCGAAGCCCTCCTCAGTGCGGGGCCCGACGATGTGGAGGATGTCGCCGGCCAGCGCAGGCGCGACGACCTGGCCTGCCTGATCTACACCTCCGGCACCGGCGGCGCGCCGAAGGGCGTGATGCTGAGCCACCGGGCGATCTTCTGCAACCTCGTCTCGGCCTTCGACCTGCTGCACGAATTCGGGCTGGGCGACGAGGTGTTCCTGTCCTTCCTGCCGCTGTCGCATTCCTACGAGCATACCTGCGGCCTGTTCTTCCCGATCTCCATCGGCGCGCAGATCTATTACGCGGAAGGGGCGGACACGCTGGCCGCCAATCTGCAGGAGGCCAAACCCACCATCATGACCGCCGTGCCGCGCCTCTATGAGGTGCTGCACGGGCGCATCCTGGCCGGGGTGGAGCGCGCGGGCGGCAGGAAGCGTGACCTGTTCATGAAGGCGCTGGAGCTGGGGCGCAAACGCATCGAACAGCCGGGCAGCCTCAGCCTCGGCGAGAAGGCGTTCAACCTGCTGCTGGACCTTTTGGTCCGCCGCAAGGTGCGCCAGCGCATGGGCGGGCGGCTGAAGGCCTTCATCTCCGGCGGCGCACCGCTGAATTACGAGGTCGGGATGTTCTTCCTGGCGCTGGGCATCCGGCTCTGCCAGGGCTATGGCCAGACCGAGGCCGCCCCGGTGGTCAGCTGCAACCGGCCGCGCCGCATCCGCATCGAGACGGTCGGCCCGCCGCTGAAAGGCGTCGAGGTGCGGCTGGCCCCGGACGGTGAAATCCTGGTGCGCGGCGAACTGCTGATGGACGGCTACTGGGACGATCCCGAGGCGACGGAGAAGGCGCTGATCGATGGCTGGCTGCACACCGGCGACATCGGCGAGATCGACCCCGACGGCTATATCCGCATCACCGACCGCAAGCGCGACATCATCGTCATCTCCGGCGGCGACAATATCTCGCCGCAGCGCGTCGAGGGCTTCGTCACGCTGCAGCCCGAAATCAACCAGGCCATGGTCTATGGCGACAAGCGGCCCTATCTGGTGGGGCTGATCGTGCCGGCGCAGGATTTCGTCGAGAGCTACGCGAAGGGCAAGGGTGTGGCGCCGAACCTGGCGGAACTGGCCGGCGACAAGGACTTCCGCGCCGCCGTCGGCGAGGTGCTGGACCGGGTGAACCGCGACCTTTCCAGCCTGGAGAAGGTGCGCCGCTTCGTCATCGCGACCGAGCCCTTCACCACCGACAACCAGATGCTGACGCCGACCATGAAGATCAGGCGGCACAATATCCGCAAGGAATACCAGGCGACCCTCGACGCGTTGTACGAGGGCAAGGCGGGGTAGAGTTCTGTACCCCCCTCACCCAGCTTCGCCTAGTTCGCTACGCTCACAAGGCTGCGCATCCCTCTCCCCCAAGGGGGCGAGGGAGCTTCTTTTCATCTTCTTTTTTGTTCCCTCGCCCCGGAAGGGGAGAGGGATGCGGAAGCTTGGCGAATGAAATGAGCCTAGCTGGAGCTGGGTGAGGGGAGAAACGTCCCTCCCCCTACTGGTCGTACTGCGCCAGCGTGGTGATCGGCATGTCCAGCTTGTCGCGGCCGTTCAGGAAGGTCAGCTCGATGATGCAGGCCGCCGCCGGCACCTGACCGCCGACCTTGCGGATCAGCTCCGCCGCCGCCGCCAGAGTGCCGCCGGTCGCCAGCAGATCGTCAACCAGCACCACCTTCTGGCCCGGCTGCACGGCACCTTCCTGAATCTCGATGACGTCGGAGCCGTATTCCAGATCATATTCGTGGCGCACCGTGGCGCCGGGCAGCTTGCCCTTCTTGCGCAGCATGATGAAGCCGCAGCCCAGCATCAACGCCAGCGGGGCGGATACCAGGAAGCCGCGCGATTCGATGCCGGCCAGCAAATCCGGCTTGTGCGGGGCGATGGCATCGGCCATCTGGCGCACCGTGTGCTGCCAGGCACGGGGATGCATCAGCAGGGTGGAGATGTCGTAGAACAGGATTCCCGGCTTCGGAAAATCCGGCACTTCGCGGATATGCTGCTTGATGTCCATGCGTTCTCACTTCCCCCTGAATATCTGACTGTACTGGCGTTTCGCGGCTGCGGCGTTATAGCGGGCGCGCTGCCTGCGGGCAAATACACCGCACTTGCCGCCCCACTTCCCATTGACGAACGTGCTTGGCCGCGCCTTCATACCCCTATCGCCCTTGCATCAGGAAGCCAGCCATGTCCGGCACCCCGTCCCGCGTCTTTCACCGCCTGCCCAACGAGCCGATGCCAACCGCCGTGGCCGGCGATGGCTGCTACATCATCGATGCCGAGGGCAAGCGCTATATCGACGCCTCCGGCGGGGCGGCCGTGTCCTGCCTCGGCCACAGCCATCCGGCGGTGCGCAAGACCATGCATGAGCAGATCGACAAGCTGGCCTTCGCCTATAGCGGCTTCTTCACCACCGAGCCGCTGGAGCAACTGGCCGACTACCTGATCGACAATGCGCCGGACGGGCTGGAGCGGGTGTTCTTCGTCTCCGGCGGGTCGGAGGCGCTGGAATCGGCGATCAAGATCGCCCGGCAATATTTTGTGGAGATCGGCCAGAAGCAGCGCACCAAGCTGATTGCGCGCCGCCAGTCCTACCACGGCAACACGCTGGGCGCGCTGTCGCTGGGCGGCAACATGGCGCGCCGCGAGCTGTACCAGCCGCTGCTGTCGGAGAATGCACACCATATCGCGCCCTGCTACGCCTACCGCCATCAGCACCATGACGAGACGGAGGAAGAATACGGGCTGCGCGCCGCCAACGAGCTGGAAGCGAAGATCATTGAGCTGGGGCCCGACACCGTGGCCGCCTTCGCCTGCGAGCCGGTGGTCGGCGCCACGGCCGGCGTGGTGCCCGCCGTACCCGGCTATCTGAAGCGAGTCCGGGAAATCTGCGACAAGTACGGCGTGCTGCTGATCTTCGACGAGGTGATGTGCGGCATGGGGCGCACCGGCTACCTCTATGCCTGCGAGGAGGATGGCGTGGCGCCGGACCTGCTGTGCATCGCCAAGGGGCTGGGGGCGGGCTATCAGCCGATCGGCGCGATGCTGGTGTCGGGCAAGATCTGCAAGGCGATCGATGAAGGCAGCGGCGCCTTCATGCACGGCCACACCTATATGGGCCACACGCTGGCAAGTGCCACGGCGATGACCGTGCAGAAGGTGATCCGTGACGACAATCTGCTGGAGAATGTCCGTACCCGCGGCGAACAGCTGCGCGCGGCGCTGCAGGAGCGCTTCGGCAACCACCACCATGTCGGCGACATCCGCGGGCGCGGGCTGTTCGTCGGCATCGAGCTGGTGGCCGACCGCGCGACCAAGCAGACCTTCGACCCGAAGCTGGGCCTGCACAACAAGATCCGGCTGAAGGCGATGGAGGAAGGGCTGATGTGCTATCCGGGTGCGGGCACGGTGGATGGCAGGAACGGCGTGCATATCCTGCTGGCCCCGCCCTTCATCATCGATGAGAGCCATATCGCCGAGATCGTCGAGAAGCTGGACCGCACGCTCACATCCGTGCTGGCCGAGGCGAAGCAGGTGGCCTGAGGCGGCCCCCCTTATGTCACCCCCGGGCTTGACCCGGGGGTCCAGGGGCGGTGCCTAGCCTGTAGCATTACAGAACGTGGCCCCTGGATTGCCGGGTCAAGCCCGGCAATGACAAAGGAAAGAATTACAATTCAAGCGGACGCCTCAGGATAGCTCACCCACGGTACCGTGCTGCCGCCGCTTGGTTGACCCGCCCGGCTTCAGCGGGCATAGTCCCGCACAAGAGCCGGGCGGCACAGGCCGCCCCAGAGCACGAAAACATCCCGGTGCGTGAGCCTTTGCGCCGTATCGGGAATGGCAGAATCATCAAACGACACGATAAGGGAGCACACAGATGAAGAAGCTCACGTCCCTTTCCTTTGCCGCCGCGCTTGCGTTTGGCGGCCTGGCGCTGGCCGATGGCACGGCCGCGCAGGCACAGCAGAAGTTCTTCACCATCGGCACCGGCGGGGTCACCGGCGTCTATTACCCGGCCGGTGGTGCGATCTGCCGCCTGGTGAATGCCGACCGCAAGACCCACGGCCTGCGCTGCTCGGTCGAGAGCACCGGCGGTTCGATCTACAACATCAACGCCATTGCCCAGGGCGAGATGGAGATCGGCGTCGCGCAGTCCGACTGGCAGTATCACTCCTACAACGGGTCGGGCGGTCCGTTCGAGGGCAAGCCCATCAAGCAGATCCGCGCCATGTTCTCGCTGCATCCCGAGCCCTTCACCGTGCTGGCCCGCAAGGATTCCGGCATCAAGACCTTCGACGACATGAAGGGCAAGCGCGTCAATGTCGGCAATCCGGGTTCCGGCCAGCGCGCCACCATGGATGTGGTGCTGAAGGCCAAGGGCTGGACTACCGCTGACTTCTCGCTGGCCTCCGAGCTGAAGCCGGCCGAGCAGAGCCAGGCGCTGTGCGACAACAAGGTCGATGCCATCATCTACACCGTCGGCCATCCGAACGGCTCGATCCAGGAAGCCACCACCTCCTGCGAGACCGTGCTGGTGAATGTTGATGGCCCGGCCATCGACAAGCTGCTGGCGGAGAACCCCTACTACTCCAAGGCGACCATCCCGGGCGGCATGTACACCGGCAACCCGAATGACGTCACCACCTTCGGTGTGGGCGCCACGGTCGTGACCTCCGCCACCGTCTCCGAGGATGTGGTCTATCAGACCGTGAAGGCGGTGTTCGAGAATTTCGAGGACTTCAAGAAGCTGCACCCGGCCTTCGGCGTGCTCGACAAGAAGGGCATGACCATGAACGCCCTGTCGGCCCCGCTGCATGACGGTGCCGCCAAGTACTATCGCGAAGCCGGCCTGATGTAATCGGGTCCGCCTCGGCGGAACAAGAAGCGGGGCCGGGAAACCGGCCCCGCTTTCTTTTTAAAGGGCAGGAGAAAATCGCCTGCTTCCCGCAATAGTTTCAATTCGCGGCAAGCTCTCTTACAGTTAGGCGTCATCTGAATTCAGGACCGGGGGGCTCCATGTCCGATACAAGCGAAGGCCGCAAGGGTCTTTCCGACACCGACCTTCAGGATCTGGTCGCCCAGGCCGACACCGGCGGGCGCAGCCCGACAGGGCCGGTCGGCGTGCTGCTGCTGGTCACCGCCGTCGCCTGGTCGCTGTTCCAGCTGTGGTATGCTTCGCCGCTGCCCTTCATGCTGAACTTCGCGATCCTGAACGACACCGAGGCGCGCTCGATCCACCTCGCCTTCGCGCTGTTCCTGGGTTTCCTCGCCTATCCGGCACTGAAACGCTCCCCGCGCAGCTATATCCCGATCCAGGACTGGGTGCTGGCCATCGCCGCCGCCTTCTGCGCCGCCTACATCTTCATCTTCTACCGCGACCTCGCGCAGCGGCCGGGCATGCCGACACAGTTCGACCTGATCGTCTCGGTCATCGGCATGCTGCTGCTGCTGGAGGCGACCCGCCGGGCGCTGGGCCCGCCGCTGATGATCGTCGCCATCGTCTTCCTGATCTACACCTTTGCCGGCCCCTACATGCCGTCGGTGATCGCACACAAGGGCGCCTCGCTGGCCCGCACCATGGACCAGCAATGGCTGACCACGGAGGGCGTGTTCGGCATCGCGCTGGGGGTGTCCACCAGCTTCGTCTTCCTGTTCGTGCTGTTCGGCTCGCTGCTCGACAAGGCCGGCGCCGGCAACTACTTCATCAAGGTCGCCTTCGCGCTGCTCGGCCATCTGCGCGGCGGCCCGGCCAAGGCAGCCGTCGTGGCATCGGGCATGACCGGTCTGATCTCCGGCTCCTCCATCGCCAACACCGTGACCACCGGTACCTTCACCATCCCGCTGATGAAGCGCGTCGGCTATCCGGCGGAGAAGGCGGGCGCGGTCGAGGTCTCGGCCTCGGTGAACGGCCAGATCATGCCGCCGGTCATGGGTGCCGCCGCCTTCCTGATGGTGGAATATGTCGGCATCTCCTATGTCGATGTCATCAAGCACGCCTTCCTGCCGGCGA
This sequence comes from Oceanibaculum sp., assembly GCF_022449305.1. Lineage (NCBI taxonomy): Bacteria > Pseudomonadati > Pseudomonadota > Alphaproteobacteria > Rhodospirillales > Oceanibaculaceae > Oceanibaculum > Oceanibaculum sp. The sequence goes on from NZ_JAKUSO010000002.1 coordinate 136,401, forward strand.
TCATCTCCTACCTCGCGCTGCTCTACATCGTCCATCTGGAGGCGCTGAAGCTTGGGCTGAAGGGGATGGAGAAGCCGAACCCCAAGACCCTGCCGATGGCGCTGATCACCTTCGGCATCACCATTGCCAGCATCATCATTCTCTCTGGCGTGGTCTATTACGGCGTCGGCTGGATCAAGACCGCCTTCGGCGACGCCGCCAGCCCCATCATCGCGGTGCTGGTGCTGGCCGCCTATATCGGGCTGGTCTGGTACTCGACCACGGTGCCGGAACTGGTCATGGACGACCCGAACTCGCCGCTGGTGAAGCTGCCGGAAACCGCACCGACGGTGAAGGCCGGCCTGCACTTCCTGCTGCCGGTCGTGGTGCTGATCTGGTGCCTGATGATCGAGCGGCTGTCGCCCGGCCTGTCGGCCTTCTGGGCGACCGCCTTCATGATCTTCATCCTGCTGACCCAGCGCCCACTGATCGCGCTGTTCCGCAAGACCGACACCCTGGCCGCCGTGCGCCAGGGCACGGTCGAGCTGATCGACGGGCTGGCCACCGGTGCGCGCAACATGATCGGCATCGGCATCGCCACGGCGGCGGCCGGCATCATCGTCGGCACCGTGTCGCTGACCGGCATCGGCCTGATCATGACCGAATTCGTGGAGTTCATCTCCGCCGGCAATCTGATGCTGATGCTGATCTTCACCGCCGTCATCAGCCTGATCCTGGGCATGGGGCTGCCGACCACGGCGAACTACATCGTGGTCTCCACCCTGATGGCACCGGTGATCGTGGAGCTGGGCGCGCAGAGCGGCCTGCTGGTGCCGCTGATCGCGGTGCATCTGTTCGTGTTCTATTTCGGCATCATGGCGGACGTCACGCCGCCGGTGGGCCTGGCCTCCTTCGCCGCCGCGGCGATTTCCGGCGCCGACCCGATCAAGACCGGCCTGGTGTCCTTCTACTACTCCATGCGCACGGCGATCCTGCCCTTCATCTTCATCTTCAATACCGAACTGCTGCTGATCAATATCGGCGGGCCGCTGCACCTCATCATCACGGTGGCGGCAGCGGTGATAGCCATGCTGGTCTTCGCGGCCTCGACCCAGGGCTTCTTCCTGGTGCGCAGCCGGCTGTGGGAATCCGTAGCACTGGCGCTGATCGCCTTCACCCTGCTGAGGCCCGGCTTCTGGATGGACATGATCTATCCGCCGCTGGAGCGCGTCGATCCGAAGCAAATCGTCGAGGTCGTGGCGCAGAAGCCGGAGGACGCGATGCTGCGTGTCGTCGTCGAAGGGCTGACGCTGGACGGCAAGGAGGTCAGCAAGACCGTGCGCCTGCCGCTGGGCCCGAAGGCGGATGGTGCCGAACGCCTGCAGTTCGCCGGCATCGAGGTCATCGAGGATGACGGCAAGATGCTGGTGGACAATGTCGTCTTCGGCTCCCCCGCGGAGAAGGCCGGCATCGACTTCGACTGGGAGATCAAGGTGGTCGAGCTGCCGGTCGAGACGCCGGACAAGCAGTGGATGTTCGTCCCGGCGCTGATCCTGCTGGGCGGCATCATGCTGCTGCAGCGCCGCCGCCGGACGGACGGCCCGGCACCAGCCACCGCGTAAGGGAGGACAGGCCATGTACAAGGACATCCTGCTGCCGGTCGATCTCAATCAGGACAGCTCCTGGAAGTCGGCGCTGCCGGTCGCCATCGACCATGCCCGCGCCTTCGGCACGCGGCTGCATGTGATGACCGTGGTGCCGGATTTCGGCATGACGATGGTCGGCCAGTTCTTCCCCAAGGGCTTCGAGAAAAAGGCCGTGGAAGCCTGCCAGAGCAAGCTGCGCGCCTTCATCGATACGGAGATCCCAAAGGACATCCCGACCCAGTGCATCGTCGCCGAGGGCACGGTCTATGAGCGCATCCTTGACCTCGCGAAGAAGCTGAAAATCGACCTGATCGTGCTGGCCGCGCACCGGCCGGAGCTGAAGGACTACCTTCTCGGCCCGAACGCCGCCCGCGTAGTCCGCCACGCCGCCTGCTCCGTGCTGGTGGTCAGGGAGTAGGAGGAGCGGGCTGCCCTATGCTTCGAGACGCCCGCTGAAGCGGGCTCCTCAGCATGAGGTCACCTGGGGGTACTGCCGGTGAATCCAATACTCCCCTCGCACTGAGGAGCCACCCCAGTATCTTGGGTGGCGTCTCGAAGCGCATGGCGGCAAGCGCCATTCCCCCTCACCCGGCTCGCTTCGCTCACCACCCTCTCCCGCAAAGGGGAGAGGGTTAAAGGGGCTGCTGCTTCTATCCCTCTCCCCTGGAGGGAGAGGGTTGCCGAGCCTTATGAGCGAGAGCGAATTAGGCGAGGCTGGGTGAGGGGGAAAGGCAATTGCCCGCTCCGGCGACGCTTGTGAGAGTCCCACGATCCCCCCGCAACAAGTGCGAGGGTGACGCCAGTATGGAAGCTTCTCCGTAAATGCCCTATATTACAGCAAATACAGCATTTACGGATTTCATATCATGAGCCGGCAGAGCTATTCGACCAGCGACCTGTCCCGCAAGTCGGGCGACATCATCGCCGAGGCGCTGCGCCACCCGGTGACGATCACCCAGCGCAACAAGCCGCGCCTCGTGCTGCTGAACATCGAGGATTACAACCGGCTGCGCAAAAGCGCCGAGACACGCACGGTGGGCACGCTCGAAACCATGCCCCCCGCCCTGCTCGCCGAGATCGAGGCCGCCATCGACGCTTATGCGCAAGAAGACGATGCCGATCCAGGCAAGCACGGATGAGCTTCGAGGCGCTACGCACCGGCTGCGTTATCCGCTATCCTTATCTTTGGGCGCGGGAGGCAGCACGCGGCGAAACCGAGGGCCGCAAGTCACGCCCAACAGCCGTCGGCATCCGTCTTCCCCGCCCGGACGGTGATACGCTGTTACTGTTCCCCATTACCAGCCAGCCGCCCAGACCGGACTGCTTCGCCGTGGAAATCCCGGAGATCGAGAAACGGCGCGCCGGTTTGGATACCAGCCTGCGGCTCTGGATCGTGCTGGACGAATACAACACCGATATCGTCGGCCAGTCCTTCTATCTGGAACCAGACCCGCCACTAGGGCAATTCGGCAAACCTTGGTTCGAGACTGTGCTGCGCAGTGTCATTGCCCATAAGAAGCAGCTGCACGCCGTAAGGCGCGGCGATTAATCTCCCTCACACCAGTTCCCGCACCCGCCGCCGTATCTCCGGCACGACCTCTTCCTCGAACCAGGGGTGGGTCTTCAGCCAGTTGCGGTTGCGCGGGCTGGGGTGCGGTGTCGGGATGAAGGCGGGGCCGAAGTCGCGCCAGCGCGCCACGGTGGCCGCCAGCGTCTTTTCCCGCTTCTCGCCCAGATAGCGTCCTTGCGCATAGGCGCCAATCAGCAGCGTCAGCTCGATCTCCGGCAGCAATGCCAGCACCCGGTCGTGCCAGAGCGGCGCGCATTCCGGCCGGGGCGGCGCATCGCCGCCGCGCGCGTTGCGGCCCGGATAGCACAGCCCCATCGGCATGATGGCGATGCGCGTCTCGTCATAGAAGATGTCGCGGTCGATGCCCATCCAGTCGCGCAGCCGGTCGCCGCTGGGGTCGTTGAAGGGAATGCCGGTCTTGTGCACCCTGGTGCCCGGCGCCTGGCCGATCACCAGAATGCGGGCACTCGCCGCCGCGCGGATCACCGGGCTCGGGCCCAGCGGCAGATGCGCCTCGCACAGCCGGCAGGCCGCTATCTCCCGCAGCAGCGCCGGAAGGGTCTCTCCTACCATCCCGATGTCAGCACCCGCTCTACGAAGGCGGGGACGATCTCGCTGGCCGGGCCGTGGATCGCCTCGTCGAACAGGTCCGTGCCGGAGGAAGCCTCCAGATTCAGCTCCACCGTATGGGCATGGCCGCGCCGGCTGACCTCATCCACAAAGCCCGCCGCCGGATAGACATTGCCCGAGGTGCCGATGGAGACGAACAACCCGCAGGCATCCAATGCCGTATAAATGCGCTCCATCTCCAGCGGCATCTCGCCGAACCAGACGACATGCGGGCGCAGCCCGGCGGCATGGCCGCAGGAGGGGCAGGCGGTGCCGACGCTGAGCGGCGCGCGCCATTCGGCCACAACATGGCAATGGGTGCAGCGCGCCTTCAAAAGCTCGCCATGCATGTGCAGCACGCTGGCGCTGCCGCCGCGCTCGTGCAGATCGTCGATATTCTGGGTGACCAGCAGAACCTCGCCCGGCCAGTCGCGCTGCAGCCGGGCCAGCGCCAGATGCGCCGGGTTCGGCTGGATGTTGGACTCCAGCAGCTGCTGGCGGCGCGCATTGTAGAAATCATGGACGCGCAGCGGATTGTCGCGGAAGGCCTGCGGCGTGGCGACATCCTCGATGCGCACGCGCGACCAGATGCCGTCCGCATCGCGGAAGGTATCGAGGCCGGATTCCTTGGAGATGCCGGCCCCGGTCAGGATAACGATGGACTCAGCCATGAAGCGCCCCGCCCCCTTTTCGCATGAGGATAGCCGCCTCTTGCACGCCTGTCAGCCGGATGCGGGCAGCGGATAGAACGCCTCCTCCCGGTAGGTCGGGCCGGTGGCGCCAAGGATGCTGGAATAGAGCGCGAAGCCCTGCACCGCGAAGGGCGGCGCGCGGAACGGGCCATGCTCGCGCAGGAAATCGCCGACGCGGGTGGCCGGCGGGTTCTTCAGCCGCGCCAGCGTGACATGCGGGGCGAACTTGCGCGGCTCCGGCGGCAGGCCGGTACGCACCAGCGCCGCCTCTACCCGGTCGTGCAGGTGCAACAGTTCCGGCGATTTCTCGACACCGGCCCACAGGGCGGTGGCCTTGCCCCGTGTTTCCCAATGGCCGACACCGGCCAGCGTCAGTTCGAACGGGTCGGAATCGACACCCAGCAGCGCATCGTCGATATCCTCCATCAGCCCCTCCTCCACCTCGCCGATGAAGCGCAGGGTGAGATGCAGATTGTCAGTCTCCACCCATTTCGCCCCCGGAATGCCGCCGCCCATCAGCGCCAACCGCTGGCGCAGGCCGGCCGGCAGGGACAGGGCGACGAACAGGCGGATCATGGCTTCCTCCTTCTTCCACGGTCATTCTGGGGGCATCAAAGCTGCGTGATGGGCGCGCGAGATGCCTGACAGGCCGTCCCGACTGGCTTAGTAATCACTATCCATCTTGGCAAGGGGGAGAGCCGGAAAGATGCGCATCGTGAAGATCATGCTGGCCGCGCTGGCGCTGGCAACGGGGATCGGTACCGCGAAGGCGGATGACTGGTCCGACACCCTCGCCAAGGCGCGCGGCCAGACCGTCTATTGGAACGCCTGGGCCGGCGACGAGCGCATCAACACATATATCCAGTGGGTGGGGACGCGCGTGCTGGCGGAACACGGCGTGACGCTGCGCCATGTGAAGCTGGCCGACACGGCCGAGGCGGTGTCCCGCGTACTGGCGGAAAAGACCGCTGGCCGCGCCGAGGGCGGCTCGGTCGATCTCATCTGGATCAATGGCGAGAATTTCGCCGCCATGAAGCGCGGCCAGATGCTGTTCGGCCCCTTCACGCAGAAGCTGCCCAATTTCAAGCTGGTGGATACGAAAGGCAAGCCAACAACGCTGGTCGATTTCACCATCCCGACCGACGGGCTGGAATCGCCCTGGGGCATGGCGCAGTTCGTCTTCATGATGGATACCGCGCGGGTGAAGAACCCGCCGAGGAGCATCCTCGCCCTGCTGGACTGGGCGAAGGCCAATCCCGGCCACTTCAGCTATCCCGCGCCGCCGGACTTTATCGGCTCCACCTTCCTGAAGCAGGCGCTGGTCGAGCTGACGCCGGACCGGGCAATCCTGCAGAAGCCGATGGACGAGGCCGGCTTCGCCGCCGCCACGGCACCACTCTGGACCTGGCTGGACGCGCTGCACCCGGCGCTGTGGCGTGAGGGATCGGCTTTCCCGAAGAGCGGCCCGGCGCTGCGTCAGATGCTGGACGATGGCGCGGTGGATATGGCGCTGTCCTTCCATCCGGGCGAAGCCTCCTCGCTGATCGCCGAGGGCAAGCTGCCGAAGAGCGTGCGGACCTTCGTGCTGGACGGCGGCACCATCGGCAACACGCATTTCGTCGCTATCCCGTTCAATGCCAAGGCGAAGGAAGGCGCGATGGCGGTCGCCAACTTCCTGCTGTCGCCGGAAGCGCAGGCACGCAAGCAGGACCCGGCCCATTGGGGCGACGGCACGGTGCTGGACCTCGCCGCCCTGCCCGCCGCCGACAAGGCCCGGTTCGGGGCGATCCAGCTGGGCGTCGCCACCCTGTCGCCGCAGGAGCTGGGCACCGCCCTGCCGGAACCGCATCCGAGCTGGATGACGCGCATCGAGGAGGAATGGCTGAAGCGCTACAGCCGTTAAGCCGTCCCCCCGGATGCTGCGCCTCATTCCGCCGCTGACCCTGCTGCTGTTCCTCGGCCCGATCGCCGCCGGGCTGGCCGGCACGCTGCTGCCGGCCTTTGGGCATCTGCCGGTGCTCGGCATGGACCTCTCACCGCTCGATCCCTGGCAGATGCTGGCCGGGGCGCCGGGCCTCGGCACCGCGCTGACGCTCACGCTGACCAGCGGGCTGCTGTCCGCCGCCCTGTCCTACGCGCTCGCCGTCGGGCTGTGCGCCGCCTTCCATGACCGTGCATGGTTCGCCCGGCTGCGAGTCACGCTGGCGCCGCTGCTGGCGGTGCCGCACGCCGCCCTTGCCATCGGCTTTGCCTTCCTGATCGCGCCCAGCGGCTGGATCGCGCGGCTGATCTCGCCCTGGCTGACCGGCTGGGAGACGCCGCCCGGCTTCGCCACCGTCGCAGACCCGCATGCGCTGGCGCTGACCATGGCGTTGATGCTGAAGGAGACACCCTTCCTGCTGCTGATGATCCTGGCGGCGCTCAATCAGGTGCCAAGCGACCGGCTGATGGCGGTGTCGCGCACGCTGGGCTACGGCCCGGTCACCGGCTGGCTGAAATCCGTTCTGCCGCTGGTGCAGCGGCAGATCAGGCTGCCGCTCTATGCGGTGCTGGCCTATGCGCTGTCCAATGTCGATATGGCCATTGTGCTGGCGCCCGGCACGCCGCCGCCGCTGGCGGTGCAGCTGCTGCGCTGGTTCAACGATCCAGACCTCGCCATGCGCGGCCCCGCCGCCGCCGGGGCGGTGCTGCTGTGCCTGGTGGGGGCGCTCGCCATCGGCCTCACGCGCGGCATCGAGGCGCTGGCCGGCGCGCTGGGCCGGGGCTGGATCGCCGGCGGATCGCGTGGTGGCGGCGGCGGCGGCCTGCGCCTTGCCGCCGGCGTGGGCGGCGGGGTGGCGCTGGCCCTGTCGCTGCTGTCGCTGCTGGGGCTGGGCCTGTGGACGCTGGCCGGGCGCTGGCGCTATCCCGACGCCCTGCCGCAGAGCATCGGCCTGTCGACCTGGATGCGGCAAGGCGAGGCGCTGGCCCTGCCCTTCTGGACCACGCTGTGGGCCGGCCTCGCCGCAACGCTGATCGCGCTGGCGCTGGTGCTGGCCTGCCTGGAGCATGAGCAGCGGCGCGGCCGGGCGCTCAGTCAGCGCGGGCTGTGGCTGCTCTATCTGCCGCTGCTGGTGCCGCAGGTCGGGTTCCTGTTCGGCGTGCAGGTGCTGCTGGTCGTCGCCCGTCTCGATGGCAGCGCGGCAGCACTGGTCTGGAGCCATCTGCTGTTCGTGCTGCCCTATGTCTATCTGGCGCTGGCCGACCCCTACCGCGCGCTCGATGCGCGCTACGAGCGCACGGCACGCTGCCTCGGCGCAAGTCCGGTGCGCGTGTTCTGGCGGGTGAAGCTGCCGATCCTGCTGCGACCGATCCTGATCGCCACCGCCATCGGATTTGCCGTCTCTGTCAGCCAGTATCTGCCAACCCTGTTCGCCGGGGCCGGGCGCTATGCCACGCTGACGACGGAGGCAGTCAGCCTGTCCGCCGGGGCCGACCGGCGGGTGGTCGCCGTCTTCGCCTTCGCGCAGGGCGGCCTGCCCTTCCTGGGTTTCCTGCTGGCGCTGCTGCTGCCGGCGTGGCTCTATCGCCACCGGGCGGGCCTCAGGAGAATCGGATGAGCGGCTACCGGCTGGATTTGAGAGGCGTTACCCTGCATCTGAACGGCAGCCGGCTGATCGGACCGCTCGACCTTGCCGTCGGTCCGGGCGAGATTGCCACGATCATGGGGCCGAGCGGCTCCGGCAAATCAAGTCTGCTGGCCCATCTGTGCGGCATGCTGCCGCCCGCCTTCACCGCCGAAGGGACGGTGCTGGTGGATGGCGGGGATATCCTGGCCCTGCCACCCGAACAGCGGCGCATCGGCATCCTGTTCCAGGACGACCTCTTGTTCCCGCATCTGTCGGTCGGCGAGAATCTGGCCTTCGGCCTGCCGCCATCGGTGCGTGGCCGGGCCGAACGCCGGGCGCGCATCGACCAGGCGCTGGAAGAGGCCGACCTCGCCGGGTTCGCCAGCCGCGACCCGGCCACCCTGTCGGGCGGACAGCGCGCCCGCGCGGCGCTGATGCGCACGCTGCTGTCGGACGCTTGCCTGCTGCTGCTGGACGAACCCTTCGGTAAGCTGGATGCGGCCCTGCGCGAACGCTTCCGCGCCTTCGTGTTCGATCATGCGCGGCGGCGCGGCCTTCCGGTGCTGCTGGTGACGCACGATCCGGCCGATGCCGGGGCTGCCGGCAGTGGCAAAATCATCACGCTCGACTGACCCATCAGCATCGGCTGAATTGGCTGGGAACTTTACCCCGCCCTCGCGGGTTCATAGTGTTGCAAGAGGTATCGTGATAAGCTGCATCGGAGCTTTGACGAGACAGGCGTCATGCCGCAAAGACAATGACGCGCGGAGCGGGCGATATCCCCGTGCTTTCGCGTGCGCCGCAAGACAAGAAAGGAACCCCCAATGGCCTTCCATTCATCCATGAAATTCCTGTTCGCAGGGGCCACCGCCCTGCTGGTTGCCGCCTGCGGCACCGCGAACATCGACCATGTCCGCACCGCGCAGCCGACCGGCGCGTCGCCCTTCAATGTTGCGCTGACCAACGAATATCGCGAGCTGGCGGTGTACGAAGCCGACAAGATGTATGACTGGCCCGATTCGGTGACCTGGTCGAAGAAGGGTCTTGCCGCCGCGAACAACCAGCTGGTTCTGCCCGAGCAGATCGGCGACTGGAATGTCCCCGCCGACAAGGTGGGCGAGCTGACCACCGCCCGCCAGCGCCTGGTGACCGCGCTGGACGGCAGCGCCCGCACCAAGCTGCCGGCCGATGCCGCGCGCGCGCAGGCCATGTTCGACTGCTGGGTCGAGCAGCAGGAGGAGAACTGGCAGTTCGACCATATCGCCGCCTGCCGCAAGGGCTTCATGGACGCGATGGAGAAGGTCGATGCGGGCATGAACCCGCCGAAGGCCGCTGCTCCGGCCCCGACCGGCACGCCGGCCCCGGCTGGCCCGTACACGGTCTATTTCGCCTTCGACAGCGCAAACCTGTCGGCTGAGGGCCTGCGCATCGTGCGCACCGCCGCCGACGCCGCGCGCAACGAGAAGGCGCCGATCGCCGTCGTTGGCCATGCCGACGCCGCCGGCCCGTCCGACTACAACATGCGCCTGTCGCTGCGCCGCGCCCAGGCGGTTCGTGACGCGCTGATCGCCGACGGTATTCCGGTCAGCCGGATCACCGCCAGCGGCCAGGGCGAGGGCGACCTCGCCGTGCCGACCGCCGATGGCGTGCGCGAGCAGCGCAACCGCCGCGTGGTCGTCCTGTTCCGCTAAGCGGAACAGGCACCCAACAAGAAAACGCCCGGTGCTGAGCACCGGGCGTTTTTCTTTGTGCGGTCGGCAGGGCGCGTGCGGAATAGACGGGAAACCGTAATGCCCTTCGAGAGGTTCGGACCGGGCAATCTACTTCAGACCGTCACCCCCGCATTTATTGCGGGGGTCCAGACCTCAGCTTACTGGATGCCCGCCCGTGCAGGCTGAACCCTGGATTCCCGGGACAAGCCCGGGAATGACGACCAAAGAAATGGCACCGTAAATCTCTTCCCTCTCCCCTTGCGGGAGAGGGTTGCCGAGCCTTATGAGCGAGAGCGAATTAGGCGAGGCTGGGTGAGGGGTAACCGCACAGGCTGAGCCGTCCCTCACCCGGTTCACTGACGCTCACCACCCTCTCCCGCAAGGGGAGAGGGGCGGGAGCATAGGGCCGCGTGCAGAGAACGGACATCAGACCGCGACGTCGAAATTCATCGTCGGCATCAGCTGCAGCAGCCGCTGGGTGTAGGGGTTCTGCGGTGCGGTGAACAGCGTCTCGGTCTCCGCGATCTCCATGATCTTGCCGTTCTGCATGACCGCCACGCGGTCGCACATCTGGCGGATCACCGGCAGGTCATGGCTGATGAACAGCATGGTCAGACCGAGTTCCTGCTGCAGATCCTTCAGCAGGTTCAGGATCTGTGCCTGGATCGACACGTCGAGCGCCGAGGTCGGCTCGTCGCAGATCAGGAAGCGCGGCCGGGTTGCCAGCGCGCGCGCGATGGAGATGCGCTGGCGCTGCCCGCCGGAGAATTCGTGCGGGTACTTCCAGGCCGCCGCGCGGCCCAGCTCCACATGTTCCAGCAGGTCTTCCACGATCTGGGTCACCTGCTCCTTGCTCTCCGCCAGACGGTGATGGCGGATCGGCTCGGCGATCACGTCGAACACCCGCATGCGCGGATTGAGCGAGGAATAGGGATCCTGGAAGATCATCTGGATCTGCCGGCGGAACGGGTCCAGCTCCTTGTCGGTCTTCAGCGTGCTGACCGCCGTGTCGTCGAAATAGATCGTGCCGGCGCTGGGCGTGTAGAGGCCGGCGATCATCCGCGCGACGGTGGACTTGCCGCTGCCGCTCTCGCCGACCACGCCGAAGATTTCGCCGCGCTTGATGTCGAAGGAGACGTTATCGACGGCGGTGAAGTATTTGCGCCAGGACGGGATCACCGAATAGCGGCTGGTGAACCGCATGGTGAGGTTCTCGCAGCGGACCAGCGGGCCGGTATTCTCCGAGGTCTTGGCCTGCGCCTTGCCCAGCCAGTGCGACTGGATGTCGATATGCTGGTGCTGCTTCACCTCGCCGTCGGAATAGGAGACGCGCGGGAACCGGTCCAGCTTCACGTCAGAGCGCGGCACGGCGGCCATCAGGCTCTTGGTGTAGGGATGCTCGGGGCGCCCCAGCACCTGCGCGGTCTCGCCCAGCTCCACGATCTTGCCGCGATACATCACCGCCACCCGGTCGGTGATCTCGGCGATCACGCCCATATCGTGGGTGATGATGATGACGCCGACATTACGCTCCTTGCAGAGCTTGCGGATCAGATCGAGGATCTGCGCCTGGATCGACACGTCGAGCGCCGTCGTCGGCTCGTCGGCAATCACCATCTCCGGCTCGGCGCACAGTGCCAGCGCGATGACGACGCGCTGCCGCATGCCGCCGGAGAACTGGTGCGGATACTGATCGACGCGGTTTTCCGCATCGTCGATACCGACCTCCTCCAGCATCTCGATGGCCCGCTTGCGCGCCTGATCCTCGCTCATGTCAAGATGGGTGCGGACCGTCTCGACCAGCTGCTGACCGACGGTGAACAGCGGGTTCAGGCTGGTCAGCGGGTCCTGGAAGATCATGCCGATCTTGCGGCCGCGGATCTTCTGCATCGCCTGGAACGGCTTGTTGTCGATCCGCTCGCCATGCAGCTCGACCTCGCCGCCGGTCATGCGTCCCGGTGCTTCCAGCAGGCCAATCACGGCATTGCCGATGGTCGATTTGCCGGCACCGGATTCGCCGACCACGCCGACGATCTCGCCGCCATTCACTTCAAGGTCGATGCCCTTCACCGCCTCGACCGTCCCGCGCCGCGAGGGAAACTCGATGCGCATGCCCTTGATGTTGAGAAGCGCCATCGTTCTTACCTCAGCTTCGGGTTGAGAGCATCACGCAGCCAGTCGCCGACCAGATTCACGGCCAGCACCAGGATGGCGAGCGCGGCACCGGGGAAGATAGTGATACACCACGCGCCGGAGAACAGATAGTCGCTGCCGACATTGATCAGCGTGCCCAGCGACGGTTCGGTCGGCGGTACGCCGACACCCAGGAAGGACAGGGTCGCCTCGGTCAGCACGGCACCGGCGAGGCCCAGCGTGGCGATGACCAGGATCGGCCCCATCACGTTCGGCAGCACATGGCGCAGCATGACGAAGAACGGCTTCACGCCGATCAGCCGGGCGGCCAGCACATATTCCTTGTTGCGCTCGACCAGCGTCGAGGCGCGCACGGTACGCGCGAACTGCACCCAGTTGGACAGGCCGATGGACAGCACCAGCACCAGGATCGTCAGCTCCGCATGCTGCGCCGGCGGCAGCAGGCCGCGCATGATGCCGTTGATCAGCAGCGCCACCAGGATGGTCGGGAAGGACAGCTGGATTTCCGCCACGCGCATGATGAAGGCGTCGATCAGGCCGCCCTTGTAGCCGGCGACGAGGCCCAGCGCGATGCCCAGCACCATCGACAGCACGACACTGGTGAAGCCGACCAGCAGCGACACCCGGCTGCCATAGAGGATGGTGGAGAACACGTCGCGGCCCAGATTGTCGGTGCCCAGCAGGTAGCGGGCATCGCCATCGGCCTCCCAGAAGGGTGGCAGCTCGGAGTCCAGCAGGTTCAGCGTCGCCACGTCGAACGGATCGTGCGGCGCCACCAGCGGGGCGAAGACCGAGGCCAGGATCATCACCAGCGTGACGATGCTGGCGACGATGGTCACCGGCGATTTCAGGAAACTGTGGAAGATGTCGCTGTCCAGCGCGCGCTTCACGCCATCGCCGAATCGCGCCACGGGCTTGTCGCCCTTGTTCGTCATCGCGCCGCTCATCAGTTGGCACCCTTCGCACTGTCGATGCGCAGGCGCGGATCGACCACGTAATAGAGAATATCGACGATCAGGTTAATGACCACGAAGAAGAAGGCGATCATCACCAGGTAGGCCGACATGATGGGGATATCGACGGACTGGATGCCCTGCAGGAACAGCCGCCCCATGCCCGGCCACTGGAACACCGTCTCGGTGATGATGGCGAAGGCGATCACCGTGCCCAGCTGCAAACCGATGATGGTGATCACCGGCACCAGCGTGTTCTTCAGCGCATGGCGGAACTGGACTGCCCGGTTGGCGATGCCGCGGGCGCGCGCGAACTTGATGTAGTCAGTGCGCATCACCTCCAGCATCTCGGCACGCACCAGGCGCATCACCAGCGTCATCTGGAACAGCGCCAGCGTGACCGCCGGCAGGATGACCGCCTTCCAGCCCGACAGCGTCAGGAAGCCGGTGGTCCACCAGCCGAGATCGACCACCTCGCCGCGCCCGAAGGAGGGCAGCCAGCCGAGAATGACCGAGAACAGGTAGATGAACAGGATGCCGATCAGGAAGGTCGGCAACGAGACGCCGATCAGCGACAGCGTCATGAATATCTTGGACAGCACGCCATAGCGGTGCAGGCCGGTATAGACGCCCATCGGGATGCCGACCAGCAGCGCCAGGATGATGGACAGGCCCGCCAGCTCCAGCGTTGCCGGCAGCCGCTCCGCGATCAGGTCGATGACCGGGCGTTTGTGCTGATAGGAAAAGCCGAAATCGCCGGTCGCCGCATTGGCGGCAAAACGGCCGAACTGGACGATCAGCGGATCGTTGAGGCCCAGCCGTTCGCGCAATTCCTCGCGCTCGGCCTGGGTTGCGTCTTCGCCGACCATCTGGTTGATCGGGTCGCCCACGAACTGGAACAGCGTGAAGGCGATCGCGCCGACGAAGAGCATCACGAACACGGACTGCATCAGCCGTCCGGCGATGAATTTAAGCATCTGGCGTCTTCAATCTCGAAACGAGCGGGCACATCGCTGCACCCGGAACAAAAGGGAACGGGAGTGCCCCGGTTGGGACACTCCCGCTTCAATTACCCAGTCTTACTTCACCGTCACATGACGGAAGTGGAACTGGTTGTCCGCGCGCTGCTTCAGCTCGATAGTGTCGCGCGCCGCCCAGACGACGGCCTGCTGGTGCAGCGGGATGTAGTAAGCCTGCTCCTTGACGATCTGGTAGCCCTCAAGGATCAGCTTGTCACGCTTGGCCTGGTCGGTCTCGGTCAGGATCAGCTTGGTGATCTCGTCGATCCGCGGATCGCTGAAATCGCCATAGTTGACGCGGCCCTGGCCGGTCTTCTCGTTCCAGGTGGACATCAGGTTGTAATAGACATTGTGGCTGTCGAAGCTGGACGGGGTCCAGCCCAGCAGGTAGATCGCGAAGTCCTGCTTGCCACGGTTGATGTCGGCGAAGAACTGTGCCTTCGGATAGGCCCGCATGTTCAGCTTGATGCCGACGCGCGCCAGCATGGCGGTGATCGCCTGGCATATCTGCGCATCGTTCACATAGCGGTCGTTCGGGCAGTCCATGCGGGTCTCGAAACCGTCCGGATAGCCGGCCTCGGCCAGCAGCTTCTTGGACGCCTCGGGATCGTACGGCCAGCGCGAAACCTGATCGGACAGGGCGAACAGCTTCGGCGAGATCATGATCGAGGTCGGGTCGGCCAGGCCGCGCATGATGCGCTTCTTGATCAGCTCGATATCGATCGCCTGATAGACCGCCTTGCGCACCCGCGCATCCTTGAACGGGTTCTTGTCGGTGTTGGTGCCCAGCGCCTTGTCGCGGAACTGGTCCATGCCCAGGAAGATGGTGCGCAGCTCAGGGCCGCTGATGACGCTGGTGCCCTGGTTGTTGTTGATCCTGTCGATATCCTGCAGCGGGGCCGGATACATCATGTCGATCTCGCCAGACAGCAGCGCCGCAACGCGCGTCGCCGACTGGGTGATCGGGGTCATGGTGACCTTGGTCAGGTTATGCGTCGCCTTGTCCCACCACTCGGTATTCGGCACGAACACGGTGCGCACATCGACGGTGCGCTCGGTGATCTTGAACGGGCCAGTGCCATTGGCGTGCTGGCCGGCATAGCTCTCGATGCCCTTGGTGGTGTTGGTCGGAACGGTCGCGCCATTGGCCTCGGACCATTCCTTGTCCATCATGAAGAAGCTCTCCCACTGGGAGATCAGGATGGGGTTCGGCACCTCGGTCACGAAATCAACCGTGTAATCGTCAACCTTGACGACTTCCGTCACGCCGGCAACGCGGTCGCGGACGTTGGAGTCCGGATTGTTGATGCGCTGGTAGCTGAAGATCACGTCATCGGCATTGAAGTCGTTGCCGTTGTGGAACTTCACGCCCTTGCGCAGATGGAAGCGCCAGCGCGTCGGCTCGACGATTTCCCACTTCTCGGCCAGGGCCGGCTCGATCTCCAGATCGGCGCCGCGGCGCACCAGGCCTTCATAGACATTGCCCAGCACGGAGAAGGTGAAGGTGACGTTGTGACCCATCGGATCGAGGGACGTGGTGTCGGTCTGGAACGCCCAGCGCAGCTCCTTGGCGTCAGCCGGGCCCGCCATCAGACCGGCGGACAGCACCGCGGCAAGCGCCGCAGTGGAAAGATATCGTCGTTGCATACTGAAAAAGCCTCCTTGGAACCCAAAATATAGACAACGGCAAATGATCGCCTGAATTAGAGTCAGCTGTTTTATAGGATTGCCGTTGAGACCGGGGATCAAAGCAGGGGTTACGATGTGATGTCAACACACGTCACCTATGCAATTTCGGCAAAAATTAGGACTTTCCAACAGCAGAATTTCATCGGAACGTCATAGACCGATTTCCAGCCTACCTCAGTACCTGCGCGACCCAATCTGCTTAACCAGACAGGCTGTTGGTATTACTATCCTAAATTCTTCTCCGCTCTCCCGGAGGCCGAAGGAACCCGCCATGACAAGCAGTGCCGCCCCCCGCCCCAGCCGCATTTCCACGACCGTCGATTTTTCCAGGGACGGCAAGCAGACCGGCTTCCTGCGGCTGCCGCATTCGGTGCATCGCTCCGCCTATGGCTGGCTGCCGATCCCGGTGGTCTGCATCAAGAATGGCGATGGCCCGCGCGTGCTGCTGATGTCGGGCAATCATGGCGACGAATATGAAGGCCAGGTCACGCTGTGCGACCTTGCCCGCACGCTCCAGCCCGAGGATATCAAGGGCCGCATCATCATCCTGCCGATGGCGAACTATCCGGCCGCCCATGCCGGCCTGCGCACCTCGCCCATCGACGAGGGCAACCTGAACCGTTCCTTCCCCGGCAATGCCGACGGCACGCCGACGCCGATCATCGCGCACTACATCGAATCGGTGCTGCTGGCCGATTGCGACTACATGGTCGATCTGCATTCCGGCGGTTCCTCGCTGCATTACCTGCCGACCGTGGTCGGGCGCCAGGGCCGCACGCCGGAGGAAAGCCACAAGGTCTATGACCTGATGAAAGTGTTCGGCGCGCCCATCGGCTTCATGTTCCCGCCGGGCACGGAGGATCGCACCTCGACCGCCGCTGCCGCGCGCCAGGGCGTGATCTCGATCCTGACGGAGATGGGCGGCAGCGGCACGGTGACGCCGGACATCCTGAAGATCGCCAAGCGCGGCGTCCGCCGCGTGCTGGCCCATATCGGCAGCCTGAAGAATCCGGCGAAGGAACTGTCCGAGGAGCTGCCGGTGCGCCTGACCCGCGCGCCGAGCCAGGCCTGGTTCGTCTATGCCAGCGAGGATGGGCTGTGGGAGCCGCTGGTCAATCTCGGCGACGAGGTGGTTAAGGGCCAGCCCGCCGCCCTGATCCACTTCCCGGAGACGCCGTGGAAGGAGCCGGCCGAGGTCTGCTTCGAGGAATCCGGCGTGGTGGTGTGCAAGCGCATCCCCGGCCGCACCGAGCGCGGCGACTGCCTGTTCCACCTCGGCAGCGATTTCAGCATCGACTAGAAGTGATCGGGATCTGGGCGGGCCGGCGGCAGCACAGGCGCCGCCACCTGCCCCGCATCCAGCGCCGCGACCAGCCGCCCCACCGCCAACAGCGAGCGGTCGCGCAACCCCATCGCGCGCAACCGCTCCAGCGTGTTCAGGAAATACTCCCGGCAGGCCCCGCGCCCGCCAATGGCGCTGGCCACGATGGAGGCCACCTGCAGCCGGTCGAGATGGCCGGCATAGTGCGGGTTGCCTGGGTTGGCGACGAAGCACAACGCCTGGATGCCGGTGCCGCCCGCCAGCAGCCGCCGCGGCCCGGCGCGATAGACGCCATTGCCCATCTCCCGATGCCACAGATAGGTCGAGATATCGGCAAGGTCCGACGCAGCCACCCGGTAGGCGATGCCGTTGCACGCCCCGCCCCGGTCCAGCCCCAGCCCCAGCCCCGGCTTTTCCGGCGTCCCGCGCTGGCGGTAGGCATAGACGCAGCAGCGCCGGTGAGAGCCCTGCCGCCGTGCCGGCCCCGCCGCGCTATGGGGGAAACCCGGGTCCCACATCAGCGAGCCATAGCCGAACACCCAGGCATCGCCTTGACCCGCCCCCCGATAGTCGAACAGGCGGTGTGCCCGGCCCTCGGGGTCGGCGGAGCGGAACAGCGGAGAGTGAAGGAAATCATCGTTGCGCATGCTGTGCGCCACTATATGGAATGCAACAGCCTGCCGGAATAGCCTGTCCGGCATGCCAGCCACCGCCCTTGGGCCCATCTGCCACCAGTCCCGCCACCAACCCGCCACGAACCCGGATGATCCATGCCCAGCCGTTCCTTCCTCATCGCCGCCTTTCTCGTCATCCTGGGCACCGCCTATGCCGCCTACTGGCACCTGATGGCCTACCGGCTGGAGCAGGGCATCGAGCGCTGGGCCGAGCAGCAGCGGGCGCAGGGGGTGGAGGCCGGCTGGCGCGAGCTGACATTTGATGGTTTCCCGCTGCAGTTCCGCGCCCGCCTCAGCGCCCCGCGCCTGATCCAGGAACGCGGCGGCAATGCCTGGTCCTGGCAGGCCGAAAGCCTGACGCTGGAGGCGCTGCCCTGGCAACTGCATAAGATTGCCTTCACCAGCGACGGCAAGCAGGCGGCCCTGCTGAACGGGCGCGAACTTGCCTTCGACCGGGCGGAGGGAACACTCAGTCTGGACGGTTCCGGACGCATCGCCGAAGCGGATGCCACCCTGTCCCGGCTGGCACTGGCGCCGGGAGCTGGCCTGCAGGGCGCGACGGCGGAAACGCTGCGCCTTGCCGCCCGGCTGCCGGAGGAAGCGCCGCGCGGCCACACCGACCCCGGCCTGTTCGTCGAGGCTGACCTCAGCGGGCTAGCCATCGCCAGCCGCCAGGCGCTGCCGGTCGAAGGGCCGGCCGACCTGTCCTTCCGGGCCACACTCATGGGTGCGCTGCCCACCCCGCCGGACAGGACGCGGCTTGCCGCCTGGCGGGACGCAGGAGGCACGCTGGAAATCGAAAGCCTGTCGCTCGACTGGGCGCCGCTCAGCCTCGATGCCTCCGGCACGCTGGCGCTGGACCCGGCCTTGCAGCCGGTCGGCGCGTTGAGCGCCACCCTGTCCGGCCATGGGCCGCTGTTGCAGAGGCTGGTCGCTATGGGCTGGGTCCGGCCGCAGGATGCCAGCATTGCCGCTGTCGCCTTCGGCCTGCTGGAAAAGCCGGGCAGCGATGGCCGGCCGACACTGAACGCCCCGGTGACCGTGCAGGATGGCTTCCTCTATATCGGGCCGGCACGCCTCGCGCCGGTGCCGCGCATCGCCTGGCGCTAGCGATTCAGATCCCGGCGCTCTTCGCGCACCGCATCGGGCCACTGCTTCTGCACATAGGCGATGACGGCCCAGATCTCGGCATCGTCCAGCCGGTGCTCATAGCCCGGCATATCGTTGCGGTAACCGCGCGGCGAGTAGGGCTGGCCGCCATACTTCACAATCTCGAACAGCGCCTGGTCGCTGCGCAGCGGGGACGGCCCGTCGGCATCCAGCGGGGTCGGCGGCCTGCCGCCCTGCGGGAAGGTCTGCTGCCAGCCCGGCTTACCTTCCAGCGCATCGCCATGGCAATAGGCGCAATGGCCGAAATAGACCGCCCGCCCCAGCTGCACCTGAGCGGCGTTGTCGGGGTCAGCGGTATCGGCGCGCTTCACCGATTCGCGGTCCCAGAACACCGCGCCGATGGTCGCGATGGCGGCGATGATGCTGGCGGTTAGCAGGAACTTGCCGCTGCGGCTGATGCGCGGCAGGCCGGGCATGCCCTCCTCGGCATCCTCGTCCACCCGCTTCACGCCGCGTTTGGCGTCCAGGCGCTGCTGCCGCCGCTTGTAGGGATCGATGCCCATGCCTGTTCCTGCGCGTTCGCCTCAGCGCCGTTTCGCGGCGTCGATCAGCACATCTAGTATAATCCCGGTCGCGGCGGCGATCAGCACCACATCATTATCCACGATCACCCGTTCCGTACCCGGCCGCGCAGCCGGCAATCGGCGCAGCAGGTCCGAGGGCAGCGCCTGCTTCGCGATACCGGGCGGAAGCTTGCCCTGCTTCGCCAGCCCGGGCGGCAGGCCACCTTTTTTTGCCAGTCCCGGCGGCACGCCTTTCCCGCCTGTGGGATGGCCGAAATATTCCAGGATCATCCGGCGCTCGACCTCGCTGAAAACGGTATCGGCGACGCTTTGGGCGCGCGACGGTCCACCCAGCGCAGCCGCGCCAATCAAAAGGGCCATCAGCCCGATCAGGACACGTTTCATCTCTTTCCTCCCAACCGCGATGCAGTATAGCGCCCCATGATCTTGGGGCCACGGTCATAAGAAAACCCCCGGCGCGGGCCGGGGGTTCCCAAACTCTGGTCTGACGGCAGCTCCGCTTAGTGCAGCTTGCCGGGCAGCTCGTCGATGGCGTTGTCGATCAGCGCGTTGGAGGCCTTGGCATCCAGCTTCTCGTCCAGCAGGCGTCGGGTCGCCGCGATGGCGACATCAACCGCCTTCTCGCGGACTTCCTGCAGCGCCTTGGCTTCGGCCTGGGCGATCTTCTCCAGCGCCTGCGCCTCACGCCGCTTCAGCAGCGCTTCGAGGTCAGCCTCGGCCTGCTGCTGCTGGCGCTTCGATTCCTCGCGGGCATGCGCCACGATCTCCTCGGCCTCCTGCAACGCGTCACGCTGCTTGCGCTTGTAGGAGGCGAGCAGCGCCTGGGCGTCCTCGCGCAGCTGCTGCGCTTCCTCGATCTGCTGGCGGATACGCTCCGCCCGGCCATCGAGGGCGCCGCCGATCTGCCGCATCGCCGGCTTGTAGGCCAGCGCGACGAAGATCACGAAGGAGACGGCAACCCAGAAATTGGTGTCCTGCAGCATGACCGCCCCCTTAGCCTGCGTCTTTCATGGCGGCCGTGACGGCCTTGGCGGCATCGTCCTCGCCGACATCGCCACCGATCAGCCGGGCCGCCGCATCGCGCGCCACATCCGTGGCGACCTGGCGGATATTGTCCAGCGCTTCGGTCTTCGCGGCCTGAACACGGCTTTCCGCCTTTTCAAGCTGCTTGGCCAGCTTCTGCGACATGTCCTGCTGACGCTTGGCGGCTTCCGCATTGGCCTTCTCGGCGGCCTCGGCGAACAGCGCCTGCGCGCTGGCGCGGGCATCGGCCAGCGCCTTCTCGTATTCGGCCAGCACGGTTTCCGCCTCTTCCTTCAGACGCTGGGTTTTCTCCAGGTCGTCGGTGATGCGGCGCTCGCGCTCTTCCAGGACGTCACGCACACGCGGCAGCGCCACGCGCGACATCAGCAGATAGAGCACGATGAAGGTCACCGCGAGCCAGAAAATCTGGGTCGCGAAAGTGCTGGGATCGAGCTGCGGCAAGCCCGCACCGCCGCCTTCCGCGGCCAGGGCCGAAGCACTGGACACGGCGAGACCGGCACTACCGGCGCCAACAGCCATGAGGGATCGGAGGCTTGTCATCGCAATCCTGCCTTTGGCAATCCTGCCTGGTTCCTCTGGTACGGACAGCGGCAGCCGGAGCCGCCGCTTCCGTGGACCCGGCCGGGAGGGCGAACCGCCCCGGCCGGAAACCGGACCCGAAGGATCAGGCGAACAGGATGAGGAAGGCGATCAGCAGCGCGAACAGCGCAATCGCTTCCGTCAGCGCGAAGCCCAGAATGCCGATCGGAAACACTTCCGAGCGGGCAGCCGGGTTACGGGCGATCGAGGCGATCAGGGTCGAGAAGATATTGCCGATACCGACGCCGACACCCATCAGGGCGATCACGGCCAGGCCAGCACCGATCATCTTGGCGGCTTCGAGTTCCATCGTTTCGGTCCTCTAGGTTAGGTGGAACAAGATTACTATTAGCGACGCTGGATCAGCGGCTAATGCAGGTGGATCGCATCGCGCAGATACAGGCACGTCAGGATCGTGAAGACGTAGGCCTGCAGCACGGCGACCAGAATTTCGAAGGCAGTCAGCGCCACATTGATCGCGAGCGGCGCCACGCCGAACACGCCCAGCGCGATGGTGAACATGGCGAACACCTTCATCATGGTGTGGCCGGCCATCATGTTGGCGAACAGGCGGATCGACAGGCTGACCGGGCGCGCCAGGTAGGACAGCACCTCAATCGGGATCAGGATCGGCGCCATGTAGATCGGCGCGCCTTCCGGGAAGAAGAAGCTGAAGAAATGCAGCTTGTGACGCACCAGGCCGATCAGGGTCACGATCACGAACACGGCGAAGGCCAGCGCGAAGGTGACGATGATGTGGCTGGTGAAGGTGAAGCTGTAGGGGATCATGCCCAGCAGGTTGCCGAGCAGGATGAACATGAAGATCGAGAACACGAAGGGGAAGTACTTGCGCCCCTCCGACCCCACGCTGTCGCGGATCATCCCGGCGATGAATTCATAGGACAGCTCAGCCATCGACTGCAGGCGCGTCGGCACCATGCCGCGGCCGCGGACGGCGAGCGTCAGGAACCCGGTCACCAGGACGACGGCAATGGTCATCACCAGCGAGGACTGGGTGTAGGAAAGATCGAGACCGCCAACCTCAATGGGAAGCAGCGGCTTGATCTGAAACTGTTCGAGAGGACTGCTGGCCAAGGCTTGCCCCGTTCCGTGCGGTTAAGCGTCGAGGTCGGTTCCGTCTTCGTCCCGGGCCTTTGCCGTTGGCTTCCTGTAGCCCGGCGCCAGCCCGATCCCCATGATGGCGCGGTAGACGTTCATCACGCCGGCCCCCGCCCCCAGAAAGAAAAACACCACCATCAGCCATGGCTTCGTGTCCAGCCACGCATCGAGCAACCAGCCAATGCCGAGCCCGACAGCGAGTGCGGAGACCATCTCAACCCCGATCCGCAAACCCGTCCCGAAAGACGAGTTCAGCGACCCGGCGCCCCCCGACCGTTCCTTCTTTCCGCCCTGCGTGCCCCGCGCCTGGTTCAGGCGTTCGGCGATGTCCCGCAGGGACGTTTTTTCCGGCTCACGATCAGTCAAGATGAACACACGAACCCAAGGCTTCCGGCGATAGCGCCGTCAGCGCGACGCGGACCATAAGGACTGCCCCCCACCCTGTCAAGGCAGGAATCGGGCAGCCCCGGAGGCGCGGAATTCCGCCTCTTTCCGGCAGCGCGATCAGGCAATGGCCCGCAGCTTTTCCGCGCCGCTGAGATCGACCGAGACCAGCTGGCTGATGCCACGTTCCGCCATGGTGACGCCGAACAGCCGGTCCATCCGCGTCATGGTCAGGCGGTGATGGGTGACGACCAGGAACCGGGTGCCGGTTTCCGCCGCGATATGGTCCAGCAGCTGGCAGAACCGGTCCACATTGCTGTCGTCCAGCGGGGCGTCAACCTCGTCCAGCACGCAGATCGGCGACGGGTTGGTCAGGAACACGGCGAAGATCAGTGCCAGCGCGGTCAGCGCCTGCTCGCCGCCGGACAGCAGCGACAGCGCCTGCAGCTTCTTGCCCGGCGGGCTGGCCATGATCTGCAGGCCGGCCTCCAGCGGATCGTCGGATTCCACCAGCTCCAGATAGGCGCGGCCACCGCCGAACAGCCGTACGAACAGCTCCTCGAAATAGGCATTCACCTTGCCGAAGGAGGCGAGCAGCCGTTCCCGCCCCTCGCGGTTCAGCGCGCCGATGGCCTGGCGCAGCTTGGCGATGGCCTGGATCAGGTCGGTACGCTCCTGCTGCAGCGTCTCGACCTGGGTCTCGACCTCGCCGGCCTCCTGCTCGGCGCGCAGATTGACCGGTCCCATGCCGTCGCGCTCGCGGCTCAGCCTTTCAAGCCGCTGCTCCACCTCCGCCTCGTCCGGCAGTTCTTCCGCAGGGTCGATGCCGCCTGCCGCCAGCGCCTGATCAGGCCGGCAGTCCAGCCGTTCATTCACCCGGTCGATCAGCACCTGCCGCGCCTGGCTGGCCTGCTCGACCGCCGCCTCGGCACGCACCCGGTCCTCGCGCGCCTCGCCCAGGCTGGCCTCCAGCGCGCGCAGCAGGCGCTGCGTCTCGGAGGATGCCGATTCCGCCTCGGCCAGCGCCACTGCCGCCGCCTTGCGCCGCCGGTCGGCATCGGCAATGCCGGCGACCAGAATGGCGCGCTGTTCGGCGATCTCCGCCGGCCGCTTCTCATAGCCGGCGATGGCGCTGCGTTCCTCCGCCTGGCGTGCCTCGATCTCGGCTATGCGCTGCGCCGCGCCCTTCGCCCGCCCGTCCCAGGACCGGCGTTCGTCGGCGATGGCGGCCAGCCGCTGGCGCCGCGAGTCCGCCTCGCGCTTCAGCGCGTCATGGCGGCTACGCGCCTCGACCACCGCCGTGCGTTTCTCGGCCAGCAGGGCGCGTCCTGCATCGGCCTGCTGCCGGCGTTCGGCCAGATCGCCGATCTCCGCCAGTGCGGCTTCGGCAGCCACGCGCTGCTCCCCGGCCTCCGCCTTCTCCGCTGCCAGCCGCTCCAGCGAGGCGGCAAGGGCGGCCTGCCGCGATTCCAGCGCTGACCGCTTCTGCGCCAGACGGGATTCCTGCTCGCGCAGCCCGTTCAGCCGGGTGAAGGCCTCGCGCTCAGCGCTGCGGGCCTGCGCCTCGGCCTGCCGGGCAGCGGCCTCGCCCTGCCGCGCCTGCTGCACGTCCGCCTCAGCCGCGCGCACCGCCTGTTCCGTCGCCCCATGCGCCTCGGCCAACCGCGCCAGTTCGGCTTCCGCTTTGGCCAGATCGGCTTCCAGCGCCACCAGCCGGTTCTTCTGGCGCAGCCGGGCCGCGGCGGCGCTCGGCGCCCCGGCAGCGACGGTGAACCCGTCCCAGCGCCACAGCCCACCCGCGCGGTCCACCAGCCGCTGCCCCGGTTTCAGTGCGTCGCGCAGGGTGAGTGCCGCCGCCTCGTCCGCAACCACACCGATCTGCGACAGCCGCCGCGCCAGCGCCGCAGGGGCGGTGACGAAACCAGACAGCGGCTCCGCCCCCGCCGGCAGAGCCGGCGCGGCATCCAGCGGCGGCAGTTCCTCCCAGCGGCGCTGCCCGGCCCCGCCAAGCGACGCATCCAGATCCTCGCCCAGCGCGGCACCCAGCGCCGCCTCATAGCCCGGCTGCGCCGACAGCTTTGCCAGCACCGGAGCCTTCTCGTCCTGCCGGTCGGTGAGGGCGGCCTGCAAACCAGCCACTTCCGCCCGCAGCTTGCCCGCCGCCTGTTCCGCCTGCTGGCGCGCGGTACGCGCGGTGCGCTCCGCCTGCTGAATCTCGGCGACGGCAGCCTGCCGCTTCGCGGTTTCGCCCTGCGCCGCCGCGACACCGGATTCGGCCTCACCGGCGGCTATGCGGGCCGCCTCAAGCGCTGCTTCGGCGGCAGCGAAGGACTCGGCCAGCCGGGCCGCCTCCCCCGCCAGGTCGCTTTCCGCCTCCAGCCGGCGGCGCTGCTCGGCGATCTCCGCCTCCTGCCGCTCCAGCCGGGAAAGCCGCTCCTGCAGGGCGGCGATCTGGCGCTGCTGCTGGGTGCGTCGTGCCTCGTCGGCGGCGATGGCCTGGGTCAGCACGTTCAGCGCGGCCTCCGCCTCCTCGGCATCGGCGAAGGCTGCGTCCAGCGCGCGCTGTGCGCCATCCAGCGCATCGGCCTCGCCGGCGCGCGCCGCCTCCAGCGCCTCCGCCTCCGCCGCCAGCCGGTCCAGCGCGGCGCGGGCATCGCCGGCCAGCGCGGCCTCGCGCCCGGCATCGCTGTCGAGCTGGCGCAGCCGCTGTTCGGCCAGCGCCTTGGCGTCGGCGATCCGGCGCTCTTCCGCGTCCAGCTCGGTCTTCTTGATCGTCAGATGCTGGAACTGCGCCCCGGCCTCGGCCTCCGCCTGCCGCAGGCCGGGCAGCTTCTCCTGCGCCTCCGATGCGAGGCGGGAGGCTTCCGAGACCTCGCCAGTCAGCTTGGCGACCGTACGTTCGGCTTCGCGCAGCCGGGCCAGCACCGTCTCGCGTTCCGCCAGCGCCTGCTGCCAGCGCAGATGCAACAGGATCGCCTCGGCGCGGCGGATATGGTCGGAGAGGTTGCGGTAGCGGCCAGCCTGGCGCGACTGCCGCTTCAGCGCCTGCAGCTGGCTGTCCATCGTCTTCAGCACATCTTCCAGCCGGGCGAGGTTGCCCTCCGCCGCGCGCAGCCGCAGCTCCGCCTCGTGACGCCTTGAATGCAGGCCGATGATGCCGGCCGCTTCTTCCAGCAGCATGCGGCGGTCAGCCGGCTTGGCGTTGATGATGGCGCCGACCTTGCCCTGGCTGACGAGGCCGGGGGAGCGTGCACCGGTCGAGGCGTCAGCAAACAGCAGCTGCACGTCGCGGGCGCGCACCTCCTTGCCGTTCAGCCGGTAGGCCGAGCCCTTGTCGCGCTCGATGCGGCGACTGATCTCGATTTCCAGATGGTCGTTGAAACCGACCGGGGCGCGGCGCTGGCTGTTGTCGAGATGAACCGAAACCTCGGCAATGTTGCGCGGCGAGCGGCTGGAAGTGCCGCCGAAGATGACGTCGTTCATCTCCCCACCGCGCATCTGCCGGGCGGAGGTTTCCCCCATTACCCAGCGCAGCGCCTCGACAAGGTTGGACTTGCCGCAGCCATTGGGACCAACGATTCCGGTGAGGCCCGGCTCGATCAGCAGTTCGGTCGGATCGACGAAGGATTTAAATCCCGTAAGGCGGATTTTCCTGAACTGCACCGATGCCCCATTCCCCGGATGATATCGCCGGCTGCTCCCGTCAGGAGCCGCCGACCAGCGGTTTCAGCACCTTCTCGAACTCGGCGAAGGGCTGCGCCCCGCTGATGACCGCCTTCTGCTCGCCATTCACCCGGACGATGAAGGTCGGCGTGGACTGGATGTTGTAAGCGTTCTGACCGTCCAGCCGGATCTGCAGCACGCCATCGGCCAGCTTCTCGTCGGCCATGCAGGCCTCGAAGCGTTCCTTGCTCATGCCGCCCAGCCGGGCGATCTGCCCCAGCGCGCCAATCGGATCAGCGGCGCGGCTCCAGGCGTTCTGGTTGTGGAACAGCGTCTCCAGATAGGCGAAATACCGGTCCTCCGGCGCGCAGCGCGCCAGCATGGAGGCGCGCAGCGCCAGCCCGTCCAGCGGGAAGTCGCGGTAGGTCAGCTTCACCTTGCCGGTGTCGATGAAAGCCTTTTTCACCTCGCCCAGGATTTCCCGGTGGAACTGCGCGCAGTGCGGGCAGGTCAGCGAGGAGAATTCGAGAATCTCCACGCTCGCCTCCGGATTGCCGAGGACACGGTCCTTCAGCATGGTCTCCAGCGATTGCTGGGCACTCGCCGCCACGCTCCAGGTCAGCAGCACGGCGCCCACTACAATTTGTGCAATTCGCTTCAAAATCGCCTCCGACACGCAAGATGTTGAGTTGAGAATACCGGCCACCACCAGCCGGTGCAAGATTCGAATCCGCCCCGCCAATATGGCGAATTTGCGGGTGCCTTTCCGGGGCTAACGCCGGTCCGGGCCCGGTTTCGCCAGCACCGCCTGGCCGAGCCTGTCCAGCGCCTGGCGCAGCCCGTCATCGGCGATGCCCGAAATATCCTGGTCCAGCTGCTGGCGGGTCGGCGCTGCCAGCGGCGGAATCTGCGGCAGCCGGGGCTTTTCCTCGCGCAGCAGCTCGCCCTGATGCAGCGCCAGCCGGGCCACCGCCGGATAGCCCAGATAGCGGTTCACCCGTTCCACGATCTGCGCCGCGCTGTACTGGATTTCCAGCGCGAAAGGCGCATCCACCGTCAGATGCAGCGTCGCCGCCCCGGCATTGGCCCCGCGCCCGCGCGCCAGCTTGCGCGGCTGGCAGCGCTCCGCGATCTCCGTCCCGACGATGGCGGGCCAGTCCAGCATGACCGAGGCCTCGACCGCCGCCTTGCCGCCCAGCAGCTTCTTGGCGAGGCCGCGCACCGGGGCCGCCACCGAGGACAGGCGCCGGTGCCGCACCGCCGCTGGTGGTGCGCTCTCCCCTGGCGCACTCACTCCGGGCTCAGGCTGGGTTTTGCGTTTCGTCATGTGACTGGCATATGGGAAGCAGGCGCCTATAGTCTAGCCGCAAACCGCCGCCCGACCCGAACCGAATTGCATGGCCGCCCCTCCCATCGCCCCGCAAGAGCTGAACCGCCTGCTGCTGGACTGGTATGACCGGCACCGCCGCCGCCTGCCCTGGCGGGCGGAACCGGGGGAGCGCGCCGACCCCTACCATGTCTGGCTCAGCGAGATCATGCTGCAACAGACCACCGTAGCAACGGTCGGCCCCTATTTCCGGCGGTTCCTGGAGCTGTGGCCGACGGTGGAGGACCTGGCCGCCGCCGATCTGGATGCGGTCCTGCATGCCTGGCAGGGGCTGGGCTATTACGCCCGCGCCCGCAATCTGCACAAATGCGCGCAGGCGGTCGCCGGACGCCATGGCGGGGTCTTCCCCGACACCGAGGCGGAATTGCTGACGCTGCCCGGCATCGGCGCCTATACAGCCGCCGCCATTGCCGCCATAGCCTTCGACCGCAAGGCCACCCCGGCGGACGGCAATTTCGAGCGTGTCTTCGCCCGGCTGCACGCGGTGGAAACACCGCTGCCCGACGCCAAGCCGATCCTGCGCGGCCTCGCCGCCGCACTGACCCCGGACCGGCGGCCCGGCGATCATGCGCAGGCGGTGATGGATTTGGGCGCCACCATCTGCACCCCGCGCAGCCCGAAATGCATGGCCTGCCCCTGGCACGAACCCTGCGACGCCCGGCAACTGGGCATCGCCGCCGACCTGCCGCGCAAGAGCCCGAAGAAACAGAAGCCGACCCGGCGCGGCATCGCCTTCTGGGCGGTGACGCCCGGCGGGTCTGTGCTGCTGCGCCGCCGACCCGAAAGCGGGCTGCTGGGCGGCATGATGGAGGTACCCTCCACGGACTGGACCGAAGCCGATATCGCGCTGGCTGAAGCGGACGCGCCGGTAAAGGGCGAATGGCGGCTGCTGCCTGGGCTGGTGCGCCATACCTTCACCCATTTCCATCTGGAACTGGCGGTGGCCGCCGCCTCTGTCGCAGAGCAGAAGGTCACCGACGGCGCCTGGGTGCCGCTCGACCGGCTGGGCGAGCACGCGCTGCCGACCGTGATGAAGAAGGTGGTGACCCACGCGCTGGCACAGGCGGGCAAACAAAAGCGCTAAGCGCAGTACCGGACAAGTACGCACGAAACTAATACGCACGAACCGCCCTACATCCTCCATACGTCACCCCCGCACTTGTTGCGGGGGGCCAGGCCTCCGCTAGCTGGATGACTGCCTGAGCAAACTGAACCCTGGATTCCCGGGACAAGCCCGGGAATGACGGTCTGAGTAAATGGCATCATCCGTCACCACATACGATCTGGTCCGGGCGGGCGGTCTCGCCTATCTTCCCTGCCATGACAACCGAACCCTCTGCCGCTCCGCCGCTTCGCGCCCGCCTGTCCGATGTGCCGCTGCCCGCCCTGGTGCTGGGGCTGGGCGGGCTGATCCCGTTCCTCGCCGGGGCGGTTGCCGTCTGGCTGTTCGAGCCAATGGCGGCGCGGGTCGCGCAGGACATGCAGGTCGCCTACGCCACGGTCATCCTCTCCTTCCTGGGGGCGGTTCATTGGGGCGCGGCGCTCAGCCGGCCTGACGGCGCGCGCAGCTGGGGCTGGATGGGCTGGTCGGTGACGCCGGCGCTGCTCGCCTGGTTCTCCGTCATGATGGCCCCGGAAAGCGCGCTGATGGCGCTGATGGCCTGCTACCTCGCCGCCTTCGCGGTGGACATGCAGGCGGTGAAGAAGGGGCTGCTGCCGCTGTTGTATCTCAGCCTGCGCCGGGTGCTGACGACCGGCGCCTTCCTCTGCCTCGGCGCCACATTACTCAGGCTGGGCTAGGGGCTGGGCTGACCTTGCCTTGACGCGCCCCCGCGCGCTATTACCGATGGAAAGCCCGGCGAACGGGATATCGGGGATGCAACACGGGAGGCGGAGATGCAGTTTCTGGTCATTGCCTATGACGGCACCGACGATCTGGCGCTGGCGCGGCGCCTGGCGGTACGCGAGAAGCATCTGGAAGGCTGGTACAAGCTGGTTGCCGACGGGCACGGCATCACCGGCGGCGCCATCCTCGACGAGGAAGGCAAGATGATCGGCTCCTCCGCACTGCTGGAGTTCCCCGACCGCGCCGCCTTCGACAACTGGCTGAAGAACGATCCCTATGTCACCGGCGATGTCTGGCGCGACATCACCGTGCACCCCTTCCGCGTCGCGCCCACCACCAAGAGCTGAGCGACCATGACCGATACTCCCCCCTCCGAAACGCCCCTGTGGCAGCCCTCGGCCGACCGCATCGCGCAGGCGAACGTCACCTGCTTCATGGCCGCGCTGGAGAAACGCCACGGCGTGAAGGCCGGGGATTTCCAGGGGTTGTGGCGCTGGTCGGTGGAGAACAGCGCGGAATTCTGGGACCTGATCTGGGATTATTGCGGCGTGATCGGCGAGAAGGGCGGGCGCATCCTGATCGACGAGGACAGGATGCCCGGCGCGCAGTTCTTCCCCGATGCGAAGCTGAATTTCGCCGAGAATCTGCTGCGCAAGAATGACGACAGCGACGCCATCGTGTTCTGGGGCGAGGACAAGGTGAAGCGCCGCCTGTCCTGGCGCGACCTCAACGAAGCCGTCTCCCGGCTGGCGCAGGCGCTGAAGGCGGAGGGTGTCGGCCAGGGCGACAGGGTGGCGGCCTATATGCCGAACCTGCCGGAAACCGTGATCGCCATGCTGGCAGCCAGCTCGCTGGGGGCGACCTTTACCAGCGCCTCGCCCGATTTCGGCGTGCAGGGCGTGCTGGACCGGTTCGGCCAGACCGAGCCGAAGGTGCTGATCGCGGTCGAGGGCTATCACTATAATGGCAAGGTGATCGACTGCCTGGCGAAGCTGCGCGAGGTCGCCGCGCAGTTGCCGACGGTAAAGCGTGTCGTCGTCGTGCCCTATGCCCGCGAGGCGATGGACCTGAGCGGCATCGACCGTGCCACCCCTTATGCCGACTATGTCGCGCCCTATCAGCCGAAAGCGCTGGAGTTCGTGCGGGTGCCGTTCAACCACCCGCTCTACATCCTCTATTCATCGGGCACCACGGGGGTGCCGAAATGCATCATGCATGGCACCGGCGGCACGCTGCTGCAGCACCTGAAGGAATTGCAGCTGCACAGCGACGTGAAGCCGGGCGACCGCGTCTTCTACTTCACCACCTGCGGCTGGATGATGTGGAACTGGCTGGTCAGCGCGCTGGCCTGCGAGGCGACGCTGCTGCTCTATGACGGATCGCCCTTCTACCCCGACGCCCGCATCCTGTTCGACTATGCCGATGCCGAGGGCATGACGCTGTTCGGCACGAGCGCGAAATATATCGACGCGGTGCTGAAGAGCGGCCTCGTCCCGCGCGAGACGCATTCGCTGAAGAGCGTGCGGGCGATGACCTCAACCGGCTCGCCGCTCTCGCCGGAAGGCTTCGACTTCGTCTATGCCGGCATCAAGCCGGATATCTGCCTGTCCTCGATCTCCGGCGGCACCGACATCGTGTCCTGCTTCGTGCTGGGCAACCCCATCGGCCCGGTCTGGCGCGGCGAGATCCAGACCCGCGGCCTCGGCATGGCGGTCGATGTGTTCGACGATGAGGGCCAGCCGGTGCGCGAACAGAAGGGCGAGCTGGTCTGCACCAAGCCCTTCCCCTGTATGCCCATCGGCTTCTGGAACGATCCCGATGGCGCGAAATACCGCGCCGCCTATTTCGAGAGCTTCCCGAACATCTGGTGCCATGGCGATTTCGTCGAGCTGACGAAGCATGACGGCATGATCATCTATGGCCGCTCCGACGCCACGCTGAACCCTGGCGGGGTGCGCATCGGCACGGCGGAAATCTACCGCCAGGTGGAAAAGCTGCCGGAAGTGCTGGAGAGCATCGTCATCGGCCAGGACTGGGACAGCGATGTGCGCGTCGTGCTGTTCGTGCGGCTGCGCGACGGGGTGACGCTGGATGAGGGGCTGGAAAAGCGCATTCGCCAGCAAATCCGTTCGGGCGCCACGCCGCGCCATGTACCAGCAAAGATCGTGCAGGTCGCCGACATCCCGCGCACCAAGAGCGGCAAGATCGTCGAGCTGGCGGTGCGCAACGTGGTGCATGGCCGGCCCATCAAGAATATCGAGGCGCTGGCCAACCCGGAGGCGCTGGAGCTCTACCGCGACCGCCCGGAACTGGCGGACTAGCGGGAGCCGCTTTAAGCCGTTCCCTGTTTCACTGACCGTCGGTTCTCACAGACCGTCACGTTCTCTCGGGCCGTCACATTCTCTCGGACCGTCCCCCCCGCATTTATTGCGGGGGTCCAGGCTTCCCTTTGCTGGATCATCGGCCGAGCAGGCTGAACCCTGGATTCCCGCAATAAGTGCGGGAATGACATTCTTGAGTAAATACCGGCGCATTCCAGCACCCGTCTTTCCTAGGGCAATACCTCCCCGGTTGCCGATTATGCCGGCAAGCCAATATGATAGGGGAACCGGAGCCCTGGACGGGACAGCGGATGGCAGCGAGCGAACAGCGATACGGGCAGATGCGGGGGGGCAAGGAGCCCTCTGAGCCACTGACCCAGGAAGACATCGTCCGCCAGCTCGACGCCGCGATCCTGGAACATCTGGACTGGATGCTGCGCTGGAACCGCTCCGCCGTGTGCAAGGTGCAGCCTGCCGGCGACATCACCTCCGAACACGCGCATTTCCTGTGCGGCTTCGGCAACTGGTACGATCTGCATCAGCATGATCCGCTGGTCGCCCAGCCCGCCTTCGAGGCGCTGGCGCTGGCACATCGCGACCTGCACCGCAACGCCGCATGGCTGGCCGCGCGCGCCTGGAAGGACGCGAAGATCCCGGTCGAGGAATATGACGTGCTGGTGGAGAAGGTGACGCGCTTCACCGATCTGGCGCGCAAGCTGCTGAAGGCGTTCCAGAAGGTCGCCTCCGACCTCGACCCGCTGACCGGGGCGCACACCCGCCAGACCATGACCAAGGAGCTGATGCGCGAGCGCGAGCGGTCCTTGCGCAGCGGCAAGCCCTGCATGGTGGCGATGGGCGATCTCGACCATTTCAAGAAGGTTAATGACACTTACGGCCACCAGGCCGGCGACATGGTGCTGCGGCTGGTTGCCGCCGCCTTCCTGGAGGCGCTGCGCCCCTATGACCGGCTGTACCGCTATGGCGGCGAGGAGTTCCTGTTCTGCCTGCCGGATGTCTCGGCGGAGGAAGCGAAGCAGGCGCTGGAGCGGCTGCGCCGCCGCATTGAGGAGATGCAGGTGCCGATCGGCGGCGGCCGCACGATCCACGTCACCTGCTCCTTCGGCATTGCCGCCCTGTCCGGCGACAGCTCCGTGAAGACCGCGACGCAGCGCGCCGACGCGGCGCTCTATGCGGCGAAGGAAGCCGGCCGCAACCGGGTCATCGCCTGGACGCCCGATATCGGCTGAAGCCGGTCAGAAATCCGTCACCCGGCCCTTGAAGGCCCAGTCGCCATAGCGCGTCGGCTCCGGCCCGGCCGGCCCGCCAATCTCCTTCGGCATGTCCTCAGGCTTGGGGGCCGTCTTGGCGGCTGCGGGCGGTACCTTGCCGCTCTCCAGCTTGCGCTCGCGGAAGGCCGGCTTGGGGGTCTGGTCAGGCTTGTTCTCGGTCATTTCCTTTATATGGCGCACGGACCGGCAGCCGCCAAGTCTTGAAGCATCCGCCTGCGCTGCGCATTTATCATCGGCTTCAGATGTATTCCCGCAATCGGGCGGGATCGGTTGAAAGGACGGGTTTCCGACGATGGGTTTCACGCGCACCGCGATCTTGATGGCCGGGCTGACCGCGCTGTTCCTCGGCATCGGCTTCATGCTGGGCGGCGAGGGCGGCATGCTGATCGCGCTTGCCTTCGCGGCGGCGACCAACCTGTTCGCTTACTGGAATTCCGACAAGATGGTGCTGCGCATGTACGGAGCCCGCGAGGCGACGCGGGAAAGCCAGCCCTGGCTGTTCGACATCGTCGCCCGCATGGCGGAGCGTGCCGGCCTGCCGATGCCGCGCGTCTATATCATCGAGACCGACCAGCCCAACGCCTTCGCCACGGGTCGCAACCCGGAGAACGCCGCCGTCGCCGTGACCACCGGCCTGATGCGCGTGCTGTCGCCGGAGGAGGTCGCGGGTGTGCTGGCGCATGAGCTGGCGCATGTGAAGAGCCGCGACACGCTGATCATGACGGTGACCGCCACGGTCGCCGGTGCGGTGTCCATGCTGGCCAATTTCGCGCTGTTCTTCGGCAACAACCGCAACAACCCGCTAGGCATCGTCGGCACCATTCTGGTGATGGTGCTGGCGCCGATGGCCGCGATGCTGGTGCAGATGGCGATCAGCCGCTCGCGCGAATACGAGGCCGACCGGGTTGGCGCGGAAATCTGCGGCCGCCCGCTGTGGCTGGCCTCGGCCTTGCGCAAGATCGAGCAGGCGGCGCAGGTGATCGACAACAACCCGGCCGAGAGCAACCCCGCGACCGCGCACATGTTCATCATCAACCCGCTGCACGCGCATGCGGTGGACGGGCTGTTCACCACCCATCCGAAGACGGCGGAGCGTATCCGCCGGCTGGAGGAAATGGCCGGGCAGAAGCTGGCGGCCGCTGCCGGCCCCTGGGGCTGATTTTAAGGGCTGAGTTAGTGGCTCAGCAGGCGATAGCCTGCGGCCCCTGCAACCGGTCGATCTTGCGGATCAGGTAATCGACATCCGCCTGGTCGAGGATATTGTCCGGGTTTTCATCCACCGCCGTCAGCACGCGCTCGATCATCCGCACGGCATAGCGCTCGCGGTCGCGATCCAGCCCGTCGAACTGCGTCTCGTCGGCGACCTCCACCGCGGTCTGCAGCACGACGGCAAGCCGAGCCGGAAAATCCGCCTTCTTCAGCAGCGAGGCAAGGCCGCGCCGGCCGGCATCATGCACCAGCAGCCGCGCATTCTCGCGCGGGATGCCGGCGATGACCGCCAGCGAGGATTCCAGGAAATCGATATCGCCCAGCACCGCCGCCCGCAGGATCAGCGATTCGGTGAGCCGGCCATTCTTGTGCAGCTGCTTCGCCAGCGCTTCGACCGCCAGGGTGGAACGCGCGCCGCGCAGCAGCGACATGGTCGCCCGCTCGCGGCTTTCCAGCACAAGGTCGGTCGCCATGTCGGGCGACAGGGCGTGATGCGTCACCAGCCGCTCGCGCAGCCGCTCGGACACCAGATTGACCAGCCGCTCGGCGATGGTCACCGGCAGCACCGGCCGGCTGACCAGCCCTTCCTTCACGGTCTCGCTGTTCGGGAAGGCGGCAAGCGCCCGCTCCATCGCGCGGTCACTCAGATCGGCGCCGGGATTGGACACCACGGTCGCCACCACGGCCTCGTTGCCGCTATCCACCAGCGCGTCGGCGACGCTGCCCGGCACATGCTCGCGCTTGGCGATCGACAGCAGCTTCGCGGTGTCGCTATCGCGCACCAGCATCAGCAAATCGGCCTCGGTCAGCACCGAGGCGCTTTCTAGGATCGGACCGGCGACTTCGGCCTCGTCGCTGGCCAGGATCATCGCCAGATCGTGCGGCAGGTCGGGCAGCGATTTCACGCTGGCGGCCAAGGCGGCGCGCACCCGCTGCTCGGCATCGCGCGCGAACATCTGGAACAGCGCCATCACCGCCTCGCGCTCGGCGGGCGACATCTCGCTCTCGGCATAGGTGGCGGCGAGCTTCTGGACAGTCGCCTGCCGGCTCTCGCCGGAACGGTCGGCGGCCAGCCGCGCCACATCCTGGGCGCTGAGGCCGTGGCCCGCGGATTCCTTGGCTTTAGGGCTCTCGCCCTTCGGGTCGCCGGATTTCGTCACCTTGTCCCTCACCCCGTCGCGGAATGACATAAAATTTACATCATTATGCGCTTAATCATGCATTCCATGCAATCCAGCGAATCTGACCTGCGACCAACAGTCCGGTTGCCGCGCGGCCTGCAACAACTAGAATTAGTCTGCGTATGTGCCCTAAACACATGCCCGTACAAATGGGAGAACACAGAATGCTGATGAGGAAGCTAAGCCTGCCGGTCGTTGCCGCCGCGCTCGCCACCGTCATTTTTGCCCCCCAGGTTCAGGCCGGGGATGCCGCGGCCGGGCAGAAGGTCTTCAACAAGTGCCGCGCCTGCCACGTGGCGGACAAGGAGACCAACCGGGTCGGCCCGCATCTGGTCGGCATCATCGGCCGCAAGACCGCCAGCGTCGATGGTTTCAAGTACTCCGATGGCATGAAGGCGGCCGGTGAGAAGGGCCTCGTCTGGACCGAGGAGAATTTCACCAAGTACATGAAGGACCCGAAGGATTTCGTGCCGGGCAACCGCATGGCCTTCGTCGGTCTGAAGAGCGACAAGGAAATCGAAGACCTGATCGCCTTCCTGAAGAAGTAGTCTGTACGACAGCACGTTAATGCGCGTTTCCCTCGCCCCGGAAGGGGAGAGGGATGCGAACGCTTACGAACGTAAGTGAGTTAGCGGAAGCCGGGTGAGGGGAGATTTGGTGCTACCCTTGTGCATGTCCCCCTCACCCAGCTTCGCCTAGCCTCGGCTTCGCCTCGCCAAGGCTGCGCAACCCTCTCCCCCAAGGGGGCGAGGGAATCACCAGAAAGCAATTATAGAAATCCCTCACACCGACAGATAGGCTTGGCGGGCGTCCTCGTCCGCCATCAGCTCGTCCATGGTGCCGGAAAAGCGGATGCCGCCCTTCTCGATGATGGTCGCGCGGTCGGCGACCAGCTTCGCGAAATGCAGGTTCTGCTCCGACAGGATGAGCGTCAGCCCTTCCGCCTTCAGCGCCTTCAGCGTGACGGCCATCTGCTCCACGATCTTCGGCGCCAGCCCCTCGGACGGTTCGTCCAGCAGCACCAAAGAGGGGTTGCCCATCAGCGTGCGTGCGATGGTCAGCATCTGCTGTTCGCCGCCGCTCATCTGCCCGCCCGGCCGGCGCCGCATCTCCGCCAGGTTAGGGAACAGCGCATAGAGCTTCTCAGGCGTCCATTCCGGCACGCCGGGCCGCGCCGGCTGACGCCCGACCTCCAGATTCTCCTCGACCGTCAGCTCGGTGAAGACACGGCGTTCCTCCGGCACATAGCCGAGGCCCAGCCGGACGATCTCGTGCGGCGGCCGTCCCGCCACATCCGTTTCCTCGAAACGGATGCTGCCCGATGTCGGCGGCACCAGCCCGACGATGGATTTCATGGTGGTGGACTTGCCGGCCCCGTTGCGGCCGAGCAGCGCCAGCACCTCGCCGCGCGCCACCGTCAGCGCCACATCGGCCAGGATATGGGCGCGGCCATAATGCGCGTTCAGCCCTTCGACGGTCAGCATCACGAAGCCTCTCCCGCGAACATGGCGCCGCTGCCGAGATAGGTTTCCTGCACCAGCGGATTGTCGCGCACCGCCGCCGGCGTGCCCTCGGCCAGCAGCCGGCCCCGGTTCAGCACCAGCACCCGGTCGGCATGGCCGAACACCACATCCATGTCATGCTCGGTGAACAGCACGGAGATGCCGCGCTGCTTCACAATGCTGGCGGTCAGCTCCATCAGCCCGACGCGCTCACGCGGGGCCATGCCGGCGGTCGGCTCGTCCATCAGCAGCAGCTTCGGCGCATTCGCCAGCGCCACCGCCAGCTCCACGCGCTTCAGGTCACCATAGGCCAGTACGCCGCAGGCGCGTTCCGCCTGCTCCGCCATGCCGACGAGGGCGAGCAGTTCCATTGCCTCTTCCCGGTACTGGCGGCCGGCATCGGCGAACAGTGACAGCAGGCGGTTATGGTGCGACAGCAGCGCCATCTGCACATTCTCGCGCACGCTCATCGAGCCGAAGGTGGCGGTGATCTGGAAGGTGCGGCCGACGCCCAGCCGCCAGATGCGGCGCGGCGCCATGCCGGCAATGTCACGGCCCAGCAGCCGGATGGTGCCGGCATTGGGCTTCAGCTGGCCCATCAGCATGTTGAAGCAGGTGGTCTTGCCGGCGCCGTTCGGGCCGATCAGCGCCAGCAGCTCCCCGGTATCCAGCGTGAAGGACACATCGCTGACGGCGTGAATGCCGCCGAAGGATTTGGCGAGGCCCGCAACCTCAAGCACCCGGCTCATGCCGCATCCTCCCGGTCCATGAAGCGATGGCGCACGAAGCCGGCGATGCCCTGCGGGAAGGCGACCACCAGCCCGACGATGACGAGGCCCAGCAGGATGCGCCAGTAATTGGTCAGGCTCACCAGCTCGGTCTTGATGGCGGTGAAGCTGACCGCGCCGACAATCGGCCCGGCCAGCGTCTGCACGCCGCCCAGCAGCACCATGACCAGCGCATCGACCGACAGCGGGATCGCCATCAGGTCGGGCGAGACGCTGCCCTTCAGGAAGGCGAACAGCCCGCCGGCGATGCCGGCGAACAGCCCGGCCAGGGTGAAGCCGAACCAGCGCATGCGGCGCACATCGATGCCGATGGCATCCGCGCGCAGCGGCGAATCACGGCCGGCCCGCAGCGCATAGCCGAAGGGCGAGAAGGCGATGCGCCTGAGCGCCAGCAGCGCCAGCACCACGACGATGGCGGCAAAGCCATAGAACGCCGCCGCCGATGAGGCCCAGGAGGACGGCCAGATGCCCAGCATGCCATTGTCGCCGCCGGTAACATCCAGCCACTGGAAGGCGACCGCCCAGGCAATCTGCGCGAAGGCCAGCGTCAGCATGGCGAGATAGACGCCCGACAGCCGCACGCAGAACCAGCCGAACAGCAGCGCCCCCAGCGCGCCTCCGACCGGCGCCATGAACAGGGCGGCCTCCATCGGCCAGGCGAAATGCTTCACCATCAGCGCTGCTCCATAGGCGCCGAGGCCGAAATAGGCGGCATGGCCGAAGGAGATGACGCCGCCGATCCCCATCAGGAAATGCAAGGACGCGGCGAACAGCGCGAAGATCAGGATTTCCGTGGCGATGGTCAGCGCGTAATTGCCCGCCATGCCGGGCAACGCCACCAGCAGGGCCAGCACCGCGAGGCCAAACCATTTCAGCGAAGCGGGTGCCGGCAGCAGCGGCGGTTCCACCGCGCCATGCGCGGCATGCAGTGTTTCCCGCCGGCCCAGCAGCCCCCAGGGCCGCACCACCAGCACCACCGCCATGACGGCGAAGATCAGCACCAGCTCGACCTGCCAGAACTGGATGCCCAGCACGCTCATATCCGCATTGGCGACGGCGAAGACGCGGATCAGCGCGATCAGCAGCGCCGCGAGGTAAGCGCCCAGGATCGAGCCCATGCCGCCGACCACCGTGACCACGAACACCTCGGCGATGATGCCCAGATCCATGGTCAGGCTGGCATTGCCCTTGGGCAGCTGGATCGCCCCGCCCAGCCCGGCCAGCGCCGTGCCCAGGAAGAACACGCCGGTCAGCAGCCATTTCTGGTTCACGCCCAGCGCTGCCACCATCTGCCTGTCCTGCGTGGCGGCGCGCACCAGGATGCCGAAGCGGGTGCGGTGGAACAGCAGCCACAGCCCGGCCAGTACCAGCGGCGCGAAGGCGATCAGGAAGAGATCATATTCCGGCAGGCGCTGCACGCCGAACGGCACGGCCCCGGTCAGCCCGGGTGCACGCGGGCCCAGCAGGTCTTCCGCGCCCCAGATATAGAGCGCGATATCCTGCACGATCAGCACCACGCCGAAGGTGGCGAGCAACTGGAACAGCTCCGGCGCGTGGTAGATGCGGCGCAGGATGGTCATCTCCATCGCCACGCCGATCAGCCCGACGGCGATGGCGGCCAGTAGCACCCCGCTCCAGAAGGCGAGCACGCCGCCGCCCATCCCCTCGATCAGCGTCCAGGCGATATAGGCGCCCAGCATGTAGAAGCTGCCATGGGCGAAATTCACGATCCGGGTAACGCCAAAGATGATGGTCAGCCCGCAGGCGACCAGAAACAAGGCAGAGGCGCTGGCAAGCCCGGTCAGCAACTGGGCGATGAACAGTTCCAAGGGCGGGGTTCCCTACTTCTCCCCTCTCCCCCAAGACTTACGCCCAGGGCGGGAGAGGGTTGACGAGGCTTGGCGAGGAACGAGCCTAGCCGAGGCTGGGTGAGGGGTAACCTTATCGACACAAGCCCCCTCACCCGGTTCGCTATCGCTCACCACCCTCTCCCGCGAGGGGAGAGGGTGGGCAGGGCGGTTAGCCATCCCAGCGAGGGAAAAGGCCTACGATAAAAGCTTACTCCTTCGCACGGAGCTTCTTCACCACCTCGTCGGGCGGCAGATAGTCCTCGCCCTTGCCGAAGCGCCAGTCGACCATGCGCGGCATGCCGTCCTTCACGGTCAGCGTGCCGACATAGGCGCCCATGGTGCTCTGGTTGTCGATGGCGCGGTAGGTGATCGGCCCCAGCGGCGTGCCGTGCTGCAGATCGGCGAAGGCCTCGACGACCTTCTCCGTCTCGGTCGTGCCGGCCTTCTCCATCGCCGCCTTCACCGAATACAGCGCGGCATAGCCGACCACCGAGCCGAGGCGCGGATAGTCGTTGAACTTCTTCTGGAAGGCCTCGCGGAACTTCACATGCTCCGGCGTCTCGATGGCGTACCAGGGATAGCCGGTGACCAGCCAGCCCTCCGGTGCCTCATCCTTCAGCGGGTCGATCCAGTCCGGCTCGCCGCCCAGCATGCTGGCCACGGTGCGCTTCTCCCACAGGCCGCGCACCTTGCCCTCGCGCACGAACTTCAGCAGGTCGCCGCCAAAGGTCACGTTGAAGATGGCGTCCGGATTGGCCGCCGCCAGCGCCTGCACGGCGGCGCCGGCATCGATCTTGCCCAGCGCCGGCCACTGCTCGGCGACGAACTCCACATCCGGCTTCTTCGCCTTCAGCAGCTCCTTGAAGGCGGCGACGGCGGACTGGCCATATTCATAGTTCGGCGCGATGGTCGCCCACTTCTTCGCCGGCAGCTTCGCCGCCTCCTCCGCCAGCAGCGCGGCCTGCACATAGGTGCCGGGGCGCAGCCGGAAGGTGTAGCGGTTGCCCTTCTGCCAGGCGATCGAGTCGGACAGCGGCTCGGCGGCGATGAAGATCACCTTCTTCTGCTTGGCGAAGTCGGACACGGCAAGGCCGACATGCGACAGCAGCGTGCCGAACAACAGGGTGGCGCCCTCGCGGCTGACCAGCTCGTTCGCCACGGTCACCGCGTCGGCCGGCTTGGCGCCATCATCGCGGCTGACCACCGTAACCTGTTTGCCGAGAATGCCACCGGACGCGTTGATCTCCTCCAGCGCCAGCTCCCAGCCCTGCTTGTAGGGGATCGTGAAGGAAGCGAAGCCGGTATAGGAATTCATATCGCCCAGCACGATCTTGTCGGCGGCGACAGCCGACCCGTTAGCCGCCAGCGCGGCGGTCATACCGGCGGCGAGTGCCAGGCCGGAAAAGCGTCTGCGTGTCATCATCGTCGGTCCCCCAAACAAAGTGGATTGCTCTAACAACCTGGCCCGTTCTTAGCGCAGGCCATCCTCTCCCTTGATCTCGCTGACCTGCAGGCCGCCGACACGGGCATGGATGCGCCCGCCGGTGGTCATGACCAGGCAATAGACGATCTCGTCGGCGCGCGGTGCGTCGTGAATGCCGACCTCCATCGCGTCGAAATGGCTACGCACATAGGCGGCGTCCTTGTGGCCCAGCGCGACATCAAGGCGCGCGCCCGCCGACCCCACCTTGGTCGAGGACGGCACGATGGCCTTGGCGCTGCCCAGCAGTTCGCGCATCGCATAGCCGCCCGGCACATGCCAGCACGCACCATGTTCCAGCTCGCCCGCCGTGCCGATGATCGAGCCCTTGCCGTAACCTTCTATCTTCTTCACATCGCCGCCCAGTGCCGCGATCAGCCGTTGCGACATCTCCAGCCCCAGCGGCTTCAGCGCCTCCATCAGCGGCGTGATGTCTGCGACATAGCGCCCGGCATAGGGATTCTTCAGCACCGCCAGGCAGGCAGCACGCAGGATCGGCCGTTCCGGCGCGGGGCCGCCCTCATGGCGGATTTCCTCGACGGTCAGGACCATCTTGCGGATCTGGACCAGCTCGCTCATCTCGTCTCCGTCAGTTCGGGCAGTTCGGGGCTGAGGGCGGTGCCGCACAGGGCGAAACGTCCGCGCAATGACAGCACCGCCGCATGGATGTGTCCAGCCTCGCGCATCGCATGGGCCCGTTGCAGCCCGGCGGCGAGCGCCTGGCCGATCTCGCCATCGCCCAGCGGTCCGACCTCCAGCGTCACCGGCAGGTCGCCAAGATCACTGTCCGGGTCCAGGCTGCTGGCCGGCGCGCGGCGGATTTCGGAATGACCCGGCAGGTCCACGGCGTTGGCGATCAGCGTCGCCGCCGCATCCGCCGCCGCCGCATCGCGCGCGAGCACGGTCACCGCATCGGCGATCCCCAGCGACAGCGACCGCCCGCCGGAACCGCTGGTGGCGATGCCGCGCACCGGTGTGTCGAACGGAATTTCCGCAAGCCCTTCCATCGCGCCCTGGGTGAGATCGGGCACCAGCCCAGCGCGGAAGCTCTCACCCGCTGTCAGGTGGAAGGCGATGTCGCCGCCATCATTCACATAGGCCTTGGTCAGAAGCCGGTCGCGCAGCATGGCGGCCAGCACATGATCCGCCACCGATCCCGCCACCGCCGCCATCGGCGTGACATAGAAGCCGCGGAACGGCCAGATCGCCGCCAGCATGCGCCGCGCCACCGGGCCATGCAGCGCGGGCGGCGCCTCGCCCAGCGGGCGGCGCAGCAAATGCAGTTCCAGCGTCAGCCTCTCCAGCAGCCCGTCAAAGGCCTGCACCGCCTGCCAGTAGGCGCGGCGCACCTCCGCCAGCGGGCCGAACGCCTCGATCACCAGATCGATGGGGCCATGCTGCAGATGCAGCCGGCCATCGGGCAGGAAGGCACGCTGGATACTCATGTGAGCCTGTCCTGAGGGTCGAGAGGCCAGGGATTGTCGGCGGGCTGCGGCCAGGACTGGCGGCGCGCCACCGCCTCCAGCACCGCCTCCAGCGGCTTCACCTCGCCGCTATGGCCGCCGAGAGCCTCGTAATCGGCCAGCGGCAGGGTGAATTCGATGGGCGCGACCAGCGCCGGCGTCGGCACATAGCCGAAGGAGTTTTCCGGCATGCGGGTGACATCGACCATCAGGGTGATGCCGCCGCCCGGCCAGACATAGACCGGCGCGCCGCCGCAGGTGACGCGGGTGACCAGTTCACGGACGGAGCGGGTGAGGCGCACCGGATTCTCGGTCACACCGGCGCGAAGGCTGCCGCCCGCGCCTGCCATGAACAGCACGGAGGTCATGGCAGGCTCGCAATTCTCCTCGATGCGTCCGACCACCGGATCGAGTCCCGGCGGCAGCGACTGCGCCACCGGCACGAGGTTCTCGTCCAGCACGAAATAGGCATGATCCTCGCCGGTGGTGGAGACCATCAGCAGGCGCAGGCCGGGCCAGGCGGTCTTGGGATCGATCCTGTCGATGATCGACAGCGGATCGGTGACATCCGTGCCGCCCCAGCCGCTGCCCGGATTGGCGACCTGGAAATAGCGGCCCGGCGTGGAGCGCCGCCCGCGCACCCGGATGCCCGCCGCCCGAACATCGAGATATTTCCCGGCCTGATGTTCGGTGAAGACGCCGGTGATGTGGTCATCGACCACGATCACCTCGTCGGCATGCTCATGCCATTGCTTGGCGAAGATGCCGATGGTGGCCGACCCGCAGCCGACCCGCATGCGCTGTTCCTGCTTGCCATCGACGATGGGCGGCTTGCCGGCCTGGACGATCAGCGCGGAGCCGCCATCGACGGTCAGTTCCACCGCCTGCTTGTTGCACAGCGCCAGCAGCGCCGCGCAGGTGGCGTTGCCTTCCTTCTTCGACCCGCCGGTCAGGTGATGCACGCCGCCCAGGGAGAGCATCTGCGAGCCATATTCGGCGGTCGTCACATGGCCCACCGCCTCGCCCTCATGGCGCACGGCGGCCTGTTCCGGCCCCAGATAGCGGTCGGTATCGATCTTCAGCTTCACGCCGCAATAGCTGAAGATGCCCTCGGTCACCACGGTCACCGTATCGACGCCGCGATGCTGCGTGGAGACGATGAAGGGGGCCGGCTTGTAGTCAGGATAGGTGGTGCCGGAGCCGATGCCGGTCAGGAAGGTCGGCGCGCCGGCGACCAGCGATCCGTCCCAATCCTCCTTCAGGAAGGGCACGACAGCCCCCTGGCTTGCCGCCACCTGCTGGGTGACCACCAGCGGGTCGAGCCGCACCAGCTCGCCATCGACATTGCCATAGCGGTCGCAGGCACCACTGCGCCCCTTGCGGATGCGGCAGATCACCGGGCAGGCGTCGCAGCGGACGATCTCGCCCTCATCCTGTTCCGGCGTCTTCGGCGTGGCGTCGTTCATCGCGCGGCCTCCGCTTCCCGGATTGCCTTCAGCACCCGGTGCGGCAGTGCCGGCACCTTGGCGACCACCGCCCCCGTGGCGTCGCGGATCGCCCCCAGGATGGCCGGCGCGGTCGGCACCAGCGCCGGCTCGCCGATGCCCTTGGCGCCATAGGGGCCGAGCGGCTCGGCATCCTCGATCAGGTGCATCTCGATATCCGGCACATCGCCGAAGGTGGGGATCAGGTAATCGTGCAGATTCTCGGTGCGGCCGGGGATGAACTCCTCCATCAGCGCGAGGCCGAGGCCCTGCGCGATGCCACCCTGGATCTGCCCTTCCACCAGCATCGGGTTAATCGACCGGCCGACATCATGCGCGGCGGCGATCAGCAGCGGCTTCACCGTGCCCAGCTCGATATCCACCTCGACCTCGGCGATCTGCGCGGCGAAGGCATAGGTGGCGTAGGGCACGCCCTGGCCATTCTCGTCCAGCGGGCTGGTCGGCGGATCGAAAGTGCCCTCGCCGGTCAGCACATCGCCTTCCAGCCCTTCCACCGGGATTTCCCGCAGGTCGATGCGGCGCACCACGACCCCTTCCGCCACCGTCAGGATCGGACCGTCCAGCGACAGCACCGATTCAGGACCGGCATTGGCGAGGCGCAATATGGTCGCGCGCAGGTCGAGGCCCGCCAGCTCCGCCGCCTTGCCGGACACGAAGGTCTGGCGCGAGGCCGAGGTCTTGCCGGCATCCGCCGTGCGGTCGGTATCGGCATGCACCTGCTCCACCAGACCGACCGGCAGGCCCAGCGCATCGGCGGCGATCTGCGCCATGATGGTGTAGCTGCCCTGGCCGATATCATGCGCGCCGTTATAGAGCGTCAGCCGCCCGTCGGCTTTCAGGCCGATGCGCATGGTGGACGGGTTCGACATCGAGGTGTTGCCGCAGCCATACCACATGCACCCCACGCCGACGCCACGCCGCAGCGGCCCGCCTTCCGCCTTCTGGCTCGCGTTGAACGCCATGTTTTGACCGACCAACTCACGCCAGCGCGGACG
This sequence comes from Oceanibaculum sp., assembly GCF_022449305.1. Classification (NCBI taxonomy): domain Bacteria; kingdom Pseudomonadati; phylum Pseudomonadota; class Alphaproteobacteria; order Rhodospirillales; family Oceanibaculaceae; genus Oceanibaculum; species Oceanibaculum sp. The sequence goes on from NZ_JAKUSO010000002.1 coordinate 181,326, forward strand.
CAGCGCCTCCAGGCAGGCGGCCATGCCGACCGACTGTTCGATAACCTGCCCGCAATGCGTCGCCTCGCCGGCGCGCAGCGCGTTCAGATGGCGGAATTCCAGCCGGTCGATGCCCAGCGCCAGCGCCAGATCATCCATCGCCGCCTCATGCGCGATGGCGGCCTGCGGCACACCAAAGCCCCGGAAGGCACCGGACGGGGTGCCGTTGGTATAGACAGCCCGGCTGGTGCACAAAGCCGCACCGACCTTGTAGGGGCCGGTGGCATGGACCGGCACGCGGTTCGCCACAGTCGGCCCCCAGGAGGCATAGGCGCCGGTGTCGAAATCGCCATGGAAGCGGAAGGCGGTGATCTTTCCTTCAGCATCCGCCGCCGCCTCCACCGCGATGGTCGCCGGGTGGCGCTTGGTGGTGGAGGCCATGGATTCCGGCCGGTGGTAGATCATGCGGACGGGCCGCTCCAGCAGCCAGGCCGCCGTCGCCAGCAGCGGCTGCACCGACATGTCCAGCTTGCCGCCGAAGCCACCGCCGGTCGCCGTCGGGATGATCCGCACATCGGCCTTCGCGATGCCCAGCACATGCGCGACCTCGTCGCGGTCCATGTAGGGCGTCTGGGTGCAGGCCGTGATCTCCATGCGGCTGCCGACGCGCCGGGCGAAGCCGGCCTCCGGCTCGATATAGGCATGCTCGACATAGCTGGTCTCGAAGCGCCGTGCCGTGCGCGCCACAGCACTGGCGAAGCCGGCCTCCAGATCGCCGCGCGCGACATGGCCCCGGATCAGCACATTGCCGGCACTGGCGGCGTGCAGCTGCGGGGCACCCTCGGCCAAAGCGGCTTCAGTACCGATCAACGCCGGCAGTTCCTGCCAGTCGATGGGGATATCCGCCTCGGCCACCGCCTCCAGCGCCGCGCGCTCGCCGACCAGCGCCAGCACCGCCTCGCCCCGGAAGCGCACATAACCATCGGCCAGCACCGGCTGGTCCTTCAGGTCGGGATAGATGCCGAAACTGTTGCTGCCCGGCACGTCAGCGGCGGTAAAGATGTGCTCGATGCCCGGATGGCTTTTCCGGAAGCCATCCAGATCGCCCAGCGTGAAGCGCGCATGGGCATGGGGCGAGCGGATCGCACGCAGCCACAGCGCATCGGCGGGCGCCTCGTCGGCGCCGAATTTCTCCTCGCCGGTCAGCTTCGGAATCCCGTCCTTGCGGGGAATGCGCGCGCCAACGGCGGCACCGCTCTTTGCCCCCACAAAAGCCCCGGACGCGCCGGCATCCAGTACGGCATCGACGATCTTGCGGTAGCCGGTGCAACGGCACAGCACGCCGCCCAGCGCATCCTCGACCTGCTGGCGGGTGGGCGCAGCGGTAACAGCCAGCAGCTCGCTCGCCGCCATCAGCATGCCCGGCGTACAGATGCCGCACTGCGCCGCGCCATGGCGATGGAAGGCCTGCTGCAGGCCGTTCAGCCGGCCCTCCTCTGCCAGCCCCTCTACCGTGACAATATCCGTCCCGTTCGCCTGTGCGGCCGGCACCAGGCAGGCACAGACCTGCCGCCCGTCCATCAGTACGGTGCAGGCGCCGCAATCCCCGGCATCGCAGCCCACCTTGGTGCCGGTCAGCCCCAGATTGTCGCGCAGCACCCGCGTCAGCCGCCGGCCCGGCGGCACGGAGAGCGTCACCGGCTGGCCATTCACCGTCAGGCGGATGCGGCTGTCACTCGCCTGTGACATGGCGATGGGCGCGTTCATGCTGTTGCTCCAAGCTCGGCAAGGCAGCGTTTCACCAGCACCAGCGCCGCCTCAAGACGGTAGCCGGCATCGGCGCGGATATCGTCGATCGGCGACAGCGCGGCCAGATGCTCCGCCTTCGCCATCGCGGCAAGGCCGGGGATGGCAGGCTGTCCGACCAGTGCGGCTTCCAGCGCCGGCAAGCGCTGCGCCACGGCGGAGCAGGCACCAACCGCGATACGCACGGCGGCGACCCTGCCCTCCTTCACTTCCAGCAGGCCAGCGACCATGGTGATGGAGATGACCAGATATTTGCGCGCACCCAGCTTCAGGAAGTTGGCGCGGGCGGACTCCGCCGGCTTCGGCACCAGGATGGCGGTCGCCAGCTCATCCGGCCGGCGCGCTGTCCTGCGATTGCCGAGAATGAAATCACCCAGCGGCAGCACGCGCACCCCGTTGGCCGAGGCCAGTTCGACCGAGGCGTCCAGCGTCAGCAGCGGCGGCACGCCATCGGCGGCGGGCGAGGCGTTGCAGAGATTGCCGGCGATAGTGGCGCGGTTCTGAATCTGCGCGCCGCCAACCTCCCGCGCCGCGCGGCGCAGCCCGTCGAAGCAGGGCGGCAGGTCGCCTTCGGCAATATCAGACCAGCGCGTCAGCGCGCCGATGCGGAAATAATCGCCGGCATCGGCAATGCCACGCAGGCCGACAAGGCCGGTAATGTCGAGAATATCCTCAGGGCGCTGCGCGGTGACGCGCGCCGGGTAATGGTCGGTGCCGCCGGCAAGCAGGGTCCAGCGTCCCTCGCGCAAGGCGGAAACCGCGTCCTCGAGCCGCTCCGGGCGCAGATATTGGCCGTCGCTCACCCGCATTCTCCCAATCTGCTGGCCGCCCACCACCCTTAACAGTGCCGGGACGCTTGCTGCCAGGAAACCCTGTACCCTGTTCGCCGCCGGGTTGGTCCCAGTCAGCTATTCATTTGTGTACATATGTTTTCTTGCATAGTGAGACCGCTTAGCCCGGCCCGTCAAGAGTGGAAAATCGGACTATCCTTATACCGGTATGCGGTATATAGTTTCCGCATGATTGCATCCTTCGGCGATAAGGCGACGGAGCGGCTTTTTGCCGACGAGCGCGTGCCGGCCTTCGAGGCGATTGCCCGACGCGCCAAGCTGAAGCTGACCGCCCTGCATGCCGCCGCGCGGCTGGAGGATATGGCGGTTCCGCCCTCGAATCGGCTGGAAAGGCTGAAAGGCGATCTGAAGGAGTTTCATTCGGTCCGGATCAACGACCAGTAGCGGCTGATCTTCCGCTGGTCGGAAGGCAAGGCCTTCGATGTCCGGATCGTGGATTATCATTGAGGACAGTGCCATGACCGAGAAAGCCAGGGACAGTTTCGCCATCGTCACCCCCGGGGATGTGCTGAAGGAGGAGTTTCTCTCCGAATACGGCCTGTCGCAGAACGCGCTCGCGCGGGCCATCGGCATCTCGCCCAACCGCATCGCCGAGATCGTGAATGACCGCCGGCGCATCACCGCCGATACGGCGCTGCGGCTCGGCCTGTATTTCGGCAACAGCCCGGAATTCTGGCTGAACCTGCAGTCCCAGTACGATCTGAAACTGGCGCAGCGCGCGCTGGGCGAGGCGGAGGCCACCCGCATCAGGGCGCATCGGGCTGCCTGATCACCCCTGCCTGCATGCGGCCTTGCATCAGCAGCATGTTGTGCAGCGCCGTAATGCCCGCCATCATACACTTATGCGCACACTTGAAACCGACATCGCGATCATCGGTGCGGGCGGGGCCGGGATGGCCGCCGCCATCGCCGCCTCGGAAGCGGGCAGCCGCTCCATCCTTATCGACCGCAGCCTGATCGGCCGCGGCGGCGCCACGGTGATGGCGCAGATGACGGTGGCCGCCGCCGTCGGCGAGCAGACCGAGGATCACTGGACACACCATCTGAAGGACACGCTGGCCGCCGGGCGCGGGCTGTGCGACGAGCGGCTCGCCCGGCTGCTCTGCGAGGAGGGCGTTACCGCCATCCGCCGCCTGCAGGACTGGAAGGTCGGCTGGGCCGCCGAGGACGGGCATCTGAAGCAGGTGCAGGCGCCGGGCCATGACCGGCCGCGCTGCGTCTATGTCGATTTCCTGAATACCGGCCCCGCCGTGTCCAAGACGCTGCGCACGCAGGTCATCCGGCACGAACCGGTACGCCGGGTCGGCGATCTCTATGCGGTGGACATCGTGCAGCGCGACGGCGCGGCGGTCGGCGTGCTGTGCCTGCATCTCCACACCGGCGAGCCGGTGCTGGTCTCCGCCCCTGCCACCATCATCGCCACCGGCGGGCTGACCCGGCTGTACCGGCGCAACAGCGCCTCGCTGAACATGGGCGGCGATGGCTACGCGCTGGCGCTGCGCGCCGGGGCCAGCCTGATCGATATGGAATTCGTGCAGTTCTTCCCGATCGGCCATCTGGCGCCGCGCCTGATCGGCATGGACCCGATCATGTGGGACCCGTTCCGCTACAAGCTGGGCGGGCGGCTGCTGAACGGCAACCGCGAGGAGTTCACGCAGAAGTACGGCGTCGCCGATGGCGGCCGCTACCAGATCACACGCGACCAGGCGACCTATGCCATCACCAAGGAGGTCGAGGCCGGGCGCGGCAGCCCGGCCGGCGGCGCCTATCTCAGCTTCGAGCATGTGCCGGAATCGGAGCTGCGCCAGGCCTTCGGCCCGATCATCGACAAGCTGGCGAAGAATGGCATCGACCTGACCAGGACCGCCATCGAGGTCGCCCCCATCGCCCATTACCATATGGGCGGGGTACAGGTCGGCCCCGACATGGAGACCGAGGTGCCGAACCTCTATTGCGCGGGCGAGGCGGTCGGCGGCGCGAACGGCGCCAACCGGCTGTCCGGCAACGCCATCACCGAGGCGCTGGCCTTCGGCTTCGTCGCCGGGCGCAACGCCGCCAGCCGCGCCAAGGCCGCTGGCCCGGTCGGCGACATAGCGCGGGATGCGGCGGAAGGGCTGGCCCTGCTGCAGGCCGATGGGCCGAAGCAGGCACCGAACAGCGCCGCGCTGATCGCGGAGTTGCAGGACCTGATGCAGGATTATGTCGGCCCGTTCCGCACGGCGGAGAAGCTGGCCCATGCGCTGGCCGAGCTGCGCCGGATGAAGGCCGGTCTCGGCGATGTGCCGTTCGGCAGCGGTGCCGCCTACGACCCCGAGCGGCTGGACTGGCTCGACCTGCGCACCATGCTGACCGTCGCCGAGGCGGTCACGCTGTCCGCCCAGGCCCGCACCGAAAGCCGCGGCGCGCACCAGCGCGAGGATCACCCTGGCCTCGACCCGGCCTGGGAGCTGAACCAGATCATCCGGCTGAAGCAGGGCGCCCTCTCGCTGGAACGCCGCGCCGTCATCCGCCAGGAAATGGAGGCCGCCTCGTGAGCCAGACCGCCCGCCTCATCCTCCAGCGCGGCCGGCCCGGGGAAGCGCCCCGCGCCGAGACGCATGACGTACCATTCGAGCCCGGCCAGTCGGTGCTGGATGGGTTGCGCTGGATACGCGCGCACCGCGACCCGGCGTTGGCCTTCCGCTTCTCCTGCATCAACGCCAATGCCTGCAAGGAATGCATGATGCATCTGGACGGCAAGGTGATCTATGCCTGCACCGAGCGGCTGCGCGAGGGCGACATGACTCTGGCGCCGCTGCCCAACAAGGCGCTGATCCGCGACCTCGTCACCGAGATCGCCCCGCCCGACGAACGGCTGGAGTAGGGCGCGATTCTCATTCTTCGCCTTTCCAACTCACCGTCCGTCACCCCCGGCCTTGTGCCGGGGGTCCAGGCCTCCGCCTTCTGGATACCTGCCCGAGTAAGCTGAATCCTGGATTCCCGCAACAAGTGCGGGAATGACGGTTGGGAAAGCGGCGGCGTCCCGAAGCATAAGGCGGCTTGCGCCACCCCCCTCACCCGGACGCTGCGCGTCCACCCTCTCCCGCAAGGGGAGAGGGTCATAGAGCCATTTTCTTTCCCTCTCCCCTGGAGGGAGAGGGTTGCGCAGCCTTATGAGCGAAGCGAATTAGGCGAGGCTGGGTGAGGGGGACATCTATGCCGCGCCCTACCCCGCCAGTTCCTTAAGCTTCGCGAGGCAGGCGGCGCGGTCCGGGCGGAAATCCGCTTCCATCCACCAGCCCTCGACCTGCTTCAGCAGTTTCCCGACCGCCGGGCCGGTGGGAATGCCGAGCGCCATCGCATCCTTGCCATCGACCGGCAGCTTCGGGCGCACCCAGCCATAGGCAGCGGCAAGCTGCACGCGGTAGCCCGCCTCCACCCAGGCCGGCACCGCGCCCGGCTGGTCGGCCAGCCGCCGCGCCCAGTCCAGCAACACCAGATCGCGGTAGGTTTCATTCCCGATGGCGTAGAGCAGGCGGCGGCGGTCCTGTGGCCCGGCGGCGGGGTCGATATCGGCCGCCGGCTTCAGCATGGCGACCAGCCGGTCGCGCTCCGCATTGGACAAGCGCAGCCGCGTAGCGACAGCCTTTCCCGCCTTCGCTTCGGGCAGGATGGCGGCCAGCCGGCGCAGCGGATCGGGGGCGGCTTCCTCCATCTCGCCGGTCAGCAGGGTCAGCGCCGCCAGCCGCCTGAGGTGCGTCGCCTCCGGCAAAGCGTGGGAAAGAACGCCGGCCTGCCGCATCAGATAGAAGGTCGGGGCCGGGTCGCGCGCCGCCAGCAGCTTCAGCAACTCGTCGCGGATACGCTCCCCGGCCAGGGTCGGCAGCAGCGGCGCAAAGCGCTTGCAGGCGGCCAGCCCGTCCTCGTCCGGCGCCATGCGGCCATAATGCGCGTGAAAGCGGAAGAAGCGCAGCAGCCGCAGCACATCTTCCTGGATGCGGCGTTCCGCCTCGCCGACGAAGCGCACCCGCCCCGTCTCGATATCGGCCAGACCGCCAACCGGGTCATAGAGCGTGCCATCGGGATCGAGGAACAGCGCGTTCATGGTGAGGTCGCGGCGCTTCGCATCCTCGGCCCAATCGTCGGTATAGGCGATGCGCGCGCGCCTGCCGTCCGTCTCCACATCGACGCGCAGGGTGGTGATCTCCACCTTCACATGCTCCTTCACCGCCGTGACCGTGCCATGGTCCAGCCCCGTCGGCACGGCGCGGATGCCGGCGGCCGCGATCCGGCGCATTACCTCTTCCGCCGGCACGTCGGTGGCGGCGTCGATATCGGCGACCGGCAGCCTCATCAGGCTGTTGCGCACGCAGCCGCCAACGAAGCGCACGCGCCCGCCGCCTGCCATGGCCGCCTGCATGATGGAAATGACCGCGGGATCGGATACCCAGTCGGGCAGGGGATCGAGACGCCGGACGGGCTGCATGGTCCGCGCCGCCGGTCAGCGGCTCGGCGCGGCAGGCGCGTCGCTGTGCCCCGGCGCGATCTGCCCGTCGATCAGCTTCGGCGGCGTATAGACATCGCCCGGATGCCCGCCTTCCTGGAAGAACAGCGCGCCGGCGCCCAGCACCAGCAGCATGAGGCCGACGCCGAAGGCCGCCAGATAGACCCAGGGCGCATCGCCCAGCTTCGGTGCTGAGTCCGGCGTGCCAGCCGCCATCGCCTTGCGGCGGGCATGGCTGAACCACAGGAAATACAGGATGGTCGGCGTCAGGATCGGCAGCAGCACCATAAGGGCGACGCGCAGCATGATCAGTCCTCGCCCGTACGGAGCACGATATTGGCCAGATTGACCAGCATCGCCGCCGTAGCGCCCCAGATATAGTAATCCATGTAGGGCAGCACATAGAAGGAGCGCTTCACACCATCGCCCTCGCGGCTGTGTACCTGATGGTTGGCCCGGTCCAGGATGAAGGACAGCGGCACCTCGAAAATCTCCGCAACCTCGAACGGGTCGGGCCGCGTCTCGAAGGGCGGGGTCAGCAGGCCGATGACCGGCACCACAGAAAAGCCGGTGCGGGTGCGGTAAGGCGACAGCCGGCCGATGACCTCCACCACATCGCGGGGGATGCCGGTCTCCTCCTCCGTCTCGCGCAGGGCGGCGGACACCGGATCGTCGAGGTCGTCCGCCTCGATCCGCCCGCCGGGAAAGCTGATCTGCCCCGGATGATGATAGAGATGGTCAGTGCGCCTGGTCAGCAGCACGGACATCTCGTCGGGACGCTGCACCAGCGGCACCAGCACGGCGGCGGGGCGGCCGGGGATAAAGCCTGGCGCGGTTTCGGGCAGGCCAGGGCTCATATCGCCATCGCCGGTCAGCAGCCCGCCATGCCGCGCCTCGCCGCCGAACAGCGTGCGCAGCCGGACCGCATCGACGGTCAGCCGTTCAGGCTGCCCAGCGTGAAGAATGTTCCCTTGCTCCATACGCCCAGTCGCGGTGTTCCGCCCTCTTCGGTTTCCTCGCCGATCTCGACAAGCTGGTAGAATATCGGCCGCAAGATCAAGGCCTCAAGCCTGTCCCTCACCAATATATAGGGGCTCGGCTCTCCCGTCGCCGCATTAGTCTCCACGCGGATGGGATGATCCGGCCCGGCCTCGACCCAATCGTCCAGATTGGTGCGGAAGCGCAAGCACTGGTCCCGCCCCGTGCCCTCGACAGTCAGTTCCACGGCGGTAAAGGGTGCGTCCTCGACCTCGATCAGGCCACGCTCCACCGGCGTCACCAGCCAGTAGCTGCCGTCATCTTCTCGCCGTAATACCGTCGAGAATAGCTTTACCAGTGGCTTCCGGCCGATTGGCGAGCCAAGATAGAACCAGGTGCCATCGCGGGCGATCCGAATGCCGAAATCTCCGCAGCTCTCCTCCGGTCCGTCGCCCTTCGGCGAGGCGCCGGGATTTGTGCTGCCAGATTCAATGGTGTTGTTTCCGGCTTTTTCGCGCCCCGGCACTGTGCGCGCCGCCCCCAGATGCCTAAGTATCTCTTCAGGAGCCTTGTCCCCGGATGGCCGACCCTCTTGCCGGTCCGGGGCAGCTTCTCGCGTCGGACGGTCAGGGTCGGGTTTCGCGCCAGTCATTTCCTGTCCTTCTATTTGGCCTTCTTGTCGGGTCGGCGCGCCGCGCCAACGGGTATCGCCAACGGCTAACGATGGTTTCGGCGCCAACAGCTTAGGGAGAATATTGGCATGAGCGTGACCGATCCCACCCCTTTTTCCGGCAGCGCCGGCACCGCCGACGACAAGCTGGTGGCCGAGATCGAGACCCTGGCCGAACGGCTGCGCCTGGTGCGCGAGCGTGTCGGGCGGGTGATCTTCGGCCAGGAGCATGTGGTCGATCAGGCCGTCATCACCCTGCTGGGCGGCGGCCATTGCCTGCTGATCGGCGTGCCGGGCCTCGCCAAGACCAAGCTGGTGGAAACGCTGGGCACGGTGTTCGGGCTGGGCGAGAAGCGCATCCAGTGTACCCCCGACCTGATGCCCGCCGACATCCTGGGCTCAGAGGTGCTGGAGGAGGGCGAGGGCGGCAAGCGCGCCTTCCGCTTCATCCAGGGGCCGATCTTCGCGCAGCTGCTGATGGCCGACGAAATCAACCGCGCCAGCCCACGCACCCAGTCCGCCCTGCTGCAGGCGATGCAGGAGCGCCGCGTCTCGGTCGCCGGCCAGTATCACGAGTTGCCCGCCCCCTTCCATGTGCTGGCGACGCAGAACCCGATCGAGCAGGAGGGCACCTACCCACTGCCCGAAGCACAGCTTGACCGCTTCCTGCTGCAGATCGATGTCGGCTATCCCGGCCGCGATGCCGAACGCCAGATGCTGATCGCCACCACCGGCGCGGAGGAAGAACGCCCGGTGCAGGTGATGAGCGCTGCCGACCTGCTGCAGGCCCAGCGCCTGCTGCGCCGCATCCCGGTCGGCGACAGCGTGATCGATGCCATCCTGACGCTGGTGCGCAATGGCCGACCCGAGGAAAGCCCCATCGCCGCCGTGCGCGAGCATGTCGCCTGGGGGCCGGGGCCGCGTGCCAGCCAGGCGCTGATGCTGGCGATCCGTGCTCGCGCGCTGATGGATGGGCGGTTCGCGCCGTCCATCGACGATGTGCTGGCGATGGCGAAGCCGGTGCTGCGCCACCGCATGGCGCTGAATTTCGCCGCCCGCGCCGAGGGCGTTACGCTGGACGCGGTGCTGGACAGCATCGCCGCCCCGCTGGGCTGAGACGGCGGACCCGGACTGCATGCTGCGCCAGCGCGCCGAACAGCTCGCCTCAACCCTGCCCCCGCTATTGGTCGCGGCGGAGCGGGTGGCCTCGACCGTGGCGCAGGGCGTCCACGGCAGGCGCCGCGTCGGCCAGGGCGACAGTTTCTGGCAGTTCCGCCATTACACCTTCGGCGATTCGGTGCGCAGCGTCGATTGGCGGCAATCCGCCAAGGGCGACCATGTCTATGTCCGCGAGACCGAGTGGGAAGCAGCGCAGAGCGTGTGGCTGTGGCGTGACGCCTCGCCCTCCATGCGCTACCGCTCCGACCGCAAGCTGCCGGAGAAGCTGGAGCGTGCAGAGCTGCTGCTGGCGGCGCTGGCAGCCTTGCTGGCCGGCAGCGGCGAGCAGGTGGCGCTGCTGGGCGGCGTGCATGCCCCCTTGCGCGGCCAGAGCGCCCTGCCCCGGCTGATCGGCGAACTGGAACGCACGCGGGAATCGATGGATGTCGCGGCCAGCCTGCCGCCGGCCATTCCGCTGCCGCGCCACGGCGCTGCTGTCTGGATCGGCGATTTCCTGTCTCCGGTCGCGGAGATCGAGGCGCGGATTGCCCGCGATGTCGGGCGCGGCGTGCGCGGCTTCCTGCTGCAGGTGGTGGACCCGGCGGAGGCCGGCCTGCCCTTCCGCGGCCGGGTGCGCTTCGACGGGCTGGAGGGCGAGGCCTCCACCCTCATCAGCCGGGTGGACAATGTCCGCGACGATTATCACCGGCGCTTCGCCGAACATCAGGCGGCACTCCGTCACCTGGCCCGTACCGCCGGCTGGCATTTCGCCCAGCACCAGACCGACCAGCCGCCAGAGAAGGCGCTGCTCGACCTCTATATCGGGCTGTCGCAGCCGGCCGGTGCCGGCGGCAACCGCGACCGGATGAGGGGCTGACATGCTGACGCTCGGCCCGCTTGCCTTCGCTACGCCCTGGATCCTAGTGGCCCTCGCCGCGCTCCCGGTGCTGATCTGGCTGCTGCGCGTGGTGCCGCCGGCCCCGCGCCGTGTCGCTTTCCCGGCGATCCGGCTGCTCTACGGGCTGAAGCCGCGCGACGAGACCTCCGCCACCACGCCCTGGTGGCTGATCCTGCTGCGCGTGCTGCTGGCCGCCCTCATCATCCTGGCGCTGGCGCATCCGCTGCTGAACCCGCGCGCGCCGCTGGTCGGCGGCGGGCCGCTGGTGCTGGCCATCGACGATGGCTGGGCGGCGGCACGCGACTGGCCGCAGCGCCAGCAGACCGCCGAGGAGCTGCTGGACCAGGCCGAACGCGCCGGCCGGCCGGTGCTGCTGCTGACCACTGCCCCCTCCTCCGCTGGCCTGCCGGACCGGCTGTCGCCGCTGCGCGCGGGTGAGGCCCGCAGCCTCGTGCAGGCGCTGCAGCCGAAGCCCTGGGCCACGGACCGCGCGGCGCTGGCGACCTGGCTGCGCAGCCAGGAATTGCCGGCCAGCGCGGAGAGCTTCTGGCTGTCCGACGGGCTGGGCGGTGAAGGCACGGCGGCGCTGGCCGAAACCCTGCAGCGGCTGGGCGCGCTGACGGTGATGACCACCCCGCCCTCCACCGTGCCGCAGCTGGCCTTCCCGCCGGAAAGCGAGATCGACGGGCTGATCGCCAGCCTGGCACGCGCCGATGACCGGGGCGCGCTGGACAGTGCCGTGCGGGCGGTGGCCGCCGATGGCCGCATCCTGGCGCGCGAGGCGATCCGCTTCGAGGATGGCGAGACACGCGCCGAGGCGCGCATCGTGCTGCCCAGCGAGCTGCGCAACGAGATCGCCCGGCTGGAGATCGAGGATCAGGCGACCGCCGGCGGCGTGGCGCTGATCGACGAGCGCTGGCGCCGGCGCCCGGTCGGGCTGGTGTCGCAGACCAGCTTCAGCGCCTCGCAGCCGCTACTCTCCGAACTGCATTATCTGGATCAGGCGCTGAGCCCGTTCAGCGAGGTGCGGCGCGGCCCGCTGGAAACGCTGCTGGCGCGCGAGCTGGCGGTGATCCTGCTGCCCGACAGCGGCACGCTGAGCAGCGCCGAACAGGATGTGCTGCGCCGCTGGGTTGCCGATGGCGGCGTGCTGCTGCGCTTCGCCGGGCCGATCCTGGCCGCCGCCGAGCCGTCCGGGCAGGCGCTGATCCCGGTGCCGCTGCGCCAGGGCGGCCGCCTGCTGGGCGGTGCCCTGTCCTGGAGCCAGCCGGCCCGGCTTGCCGCCTTCCCGCCGGAGAGCCCGTTCGCCGGCCTTGCCATCCCGCCCGAAGTGACGGTGCAGCGCCAGGTGCTGGCCCAGCCCGCGCTCGACCTGGCGGAACGAAGCTGGGCAACGCTGGAGGATGGCACCCCGCTGGTGACAGCGGCGCGCGAGGGCGATGGCTGGGTCGTGCTGGTGCACACCACCGCCAACCCGGACTGGAGCAACCTGCCGCTGTCCGGCCTGTTCGTTCAGATGCTGCAGCGGATCGTCGCGCTGAGCCAGGGTATCAGGGGCGGACGCGGCGAACAACCGCTGCCGCCGGTCGAGACGCTGGACGGGTTTGGCCGGCTGGTCACGCCGCCGAACAGCGCGCAGGCGCTGCCGCCCAGTGCTGGACCGGGCGACACGACGATCCGCCCCGGCCCGTCCCTGCCGCCCGGCTTCTACGGCACCGATCAAGCGCGCGTCGCGGTGAACCTCGCCCCTGCCATCAACGAGTTCCAGCCGCTGGGCGCGCTGCCCTCCGGGGTGGCCGTGACCGGCTATCAGCAGGGCGAGGAGGTTGATCTGCGGCCCGCCCTGTTCACCGGCGCGCTGCTGCTGCTGCTGGCCGACCTGCTGATTTCCATGCTGCTGCGCGGGCTGGTCCCTAGCGCCAATCGTGCCACCGGCCGCGCCGCCATGCTGCTGCTGGCGTTCGGTCTGGCGGCGGCGGCGCCCGGCACAGTGCAGGCACAGCAGGGAGATGACAGCTTCGCCCGGGCGGCCAGCCTGAGCACGCGGTTGGCCTATGTGCGCACCGGCGACCGCCAGCTCGATACCGCCAGCGAGGCAGGGCTTGCCGGTCTGACGCGCATGCTGGAACGCCGCACGGCGGTCGAGCCGGGCCCGCCGATGGGGGTCGATCTGGAGCGCGACGAGCTGGCCTTCTTCCCGCTGCTCTACTGGCCGGTCGGCACCAGCCAGCAGCCGCTGAGCCCGGCCGCCATCGCCCGCGTGAACAGCTACATCAAGACCGGCGGTACCATCCTGTTCGATACCCGCGACCAGGGCGAGGTCGGCTTCGGCGGCGCCACGCCCGGCATCGAGCGGCTGCGCGTGCTGGCGCGCGGCCTCGACGTTCCGCCGCTGGAGCCGGTACCGCCGGAGCATGTGCTGACCAAGGCCTTCTACCTGATGGACAGCTTCCCCGGCCGCTGGACCGGCGGCACGGTCTGGGTGGAACGCGCCGATACTGCGCGCGACGACGAGGTATCCTCCATCATCATCGGCGGGCATGACTGGGCCGCCGCCTGGGCGATGGATGAGGGCGGACGACCGATGTTCCCGGTGGTGCCCGGCGGTGAGGTGCAGCGCGAATGGTCCTACCGTTTCGGCGTGAACCTCGTCATGTACGCGCTGACCGGCAACTACAAGGCCGACCAGGTGCACATCCCCTCCATCCTCGAACGGCTGGGGCAATAGAATGATTTCATCGGGCCTCGATATCGCTTTCGCGCCGATGCTGCCGCTCTGGGCGCTGGCGGCGCTGGCCGTCCTGTCCGTGCTGGTGCTGGCCGCTGGCCTGTGGCGGCGGGCGCGCGGCATCTGGCTGCGTGCGGCGGCGGTCGCCGTGCTGCTGCTGGCGCTGGCCAACCCGGCGATCATCGCCGAGCAGCGCGAGGACCAGAGTGACATCGCCCTGCTGCTGACCGACCGCTCGCCCAGCCAGCGCATCGGCGAACGCCCGCAGCAGACCGATGCGGCGCTGGAGGCCCTGCGTGCCGAGCTGGCTCGCCAGCCCAATCTGGAGGTCCGTGAGGTGACGGTGGAGCCGGCCGGCGCCAACCGCGAGGGCACTCAGCTGCTGGCGACGGCGCAGCAGGCCCTGTCCAACATTCCGCGCCGCCGGCTGGCCGGCATCGTCGCGCTGACCGACGGGCAGGCGCATGATGTCGACACGCTGTCCGAAACCCTGCCCGCCCCGTTCCATGCGCTGATCACCGGCGAGAAGGACGAGCAGGACCGCCGCCTCGTCATCCGCCAGGCGCCCAGCTTCGGCATGGTTGGCAAGGAAGTGACGATCCGGCTGTCGGTCGAGGATGCCGCCGCTGCCGAAGGCACGCCGGTCTCGCTCCGGCTGCGCCTGAATGGCGAGCGCGAGGAGGTGATCGCCGTCCCCGCCAACAGCGAGGAAGAGATTGCCTTCACGCTGGACCGCGGCGGCCAGAGCGTGCTGGAGATCGAGGCCGCCCCCGGCGAGCGCGAACTCACGCTGATCAACAACCGCGCGGTGCTGAGCATCAACGGCGTGCGCGACCGGCTGCGCGTGCTGCTGGTCTCCGGCGAGCCGCATGCGGGGGAACGCACCTGGCGCAACCTGCTGAAGGCCGACCCGTCGGTCGATCTGGTGCATTTCACCATCCTGCGCCCGCCGGAGAAGCAGGACGGCACGCCGATCCGCGAGCTGTCGCTGATCTCCTTCCCGATCCGCGAGCTGTTCGAGGTGAAGATCGACGAGTTCGACCTCATCATCTTCGACCGCTACAAAAGGCGCGGCGTGCTGCCCCGGCTCTATCTCGGCAATATTGCGGAATATGTGCGCAAGGGCGGCGCGCTGCTGATGGCGGTGGGGCCGGATTTCGCCTCGCCGGTCAGCCTGTTCCAAACCCCCATCGGCGATATATTGCCGGCCGAGCCCAGCGGCGACGTGCATGAGGAGGGCTACCGCCCGACCCTGACAGCGATGGGCCGCCGCCACCCCGTCACCGCCGATCTGGCCGGCGCCGGGCCCGAGGGCGGCGTGCCGGGCTGGGGCCGCTGGTTCCGGCTGGTCGATACCCAGCCGCGCAGTGGCACCGTGGTCATGCAGGACGAGCGCGCCCGCCCGCTGGTAGTTTTGGACCGCGTCGGCGAGGGCCGCGTGGCGCAGATCAACAGCGACCATATGTGGCTGTGGACGCGCGGCTTCGAGGGCGGCGGCCCGCAGGCCGAGCTGCTGCGCCGGGTCGCGCACTGGCTGATGAAGGAGCCGGACCTGGAGGAGAATGATCTGCGTGCCACGGTGCGCGGCGACCGCATGGAGATCGAGCGGCGCTCGCTGGAGCCGGCGGCGGAAACGGTGGAGGTCACCGGCCCGTCCGGCGAGACCATCACCGTGCCGCTGGCGGAATCCGGCGAGGGCCGCGCCACCGGCACGCTGACCGTGGAGGAACCCGGCCTCTACCGCCTGTCCGATGGGGAGCGCACCCGCCTGGTCACGGTGGGCGCGGTCAATCCGGTGGAATATGCCGATGTCCGCGCGACCGACACGGTGCTGTCCCCGGTCGCCGAAGCTTCGGGCGGGTCGGTCCACTGGCTGGCCGACGGCATGCCCGACCTGCGCCGCGTCGATGCCGACCGCCGCGCCACGGGCCGCAACTGGATCGGGCTGCGCGCCAACAACGACTATATCGTGACCGGTGTGCTGGAAGTGCCGCTGCTGCCCGCCCTGCTGACCCTGCTGCTGGCGCTGGGTGCGCTGATCGGCGGCTGGCTGCGCGAGGCGCGATGAGCGTGCAGGAGGATGCTCCCGGAAATCCGCCCCCTACGAAACAGCTGGAGTTCCACGAGGCCGGGCTGATCGAGAACCGGCTGCTGCGGGTCACGCTCTACGCGCTGGGCTGCATTTTCGCCGCGCTGGGGCTGATCGGCGCCTTCCTGCCGGTGATGCCGACCGTACCCTTCCTGCTGGTGGCAGTGTGGTGCTTCGCGCGCTCCTCACCGCGGTTCCACCACTGGCTCTATACCCATCCGACCTTTGGCCCGCCGATCCGCAACTGGTTCCAGCACGGCGTGGTACCCCTGAAGGGCAAGCTCTATGCTGTCGGCGGCATGGCATTCAGCTGGCTGATGACCGTCATTTTCGTGTTCGACGGCTGGCTGAAGCCGGCGCTGATGGGCGGGACGATGGTGCTGATCGGGATCTATGTCTGCACCCGCCCCAGCCGCGTGCGGGTGGAGTAGCTACCGCTTTCCGCTTGCGGGCCGGGCGCGAAGCCCGCATATCTCGGCCCCATGAAACGCAGCCAGCCACCCCATAAGCAAATGGGCAAGCCGCACCGCGCCGCCGGCACATCAGCCCGTCCGTTCGAGAAGCGGCCCGAGAAGCACCCTGGGCGGAAGCCGGCGCGCGCCGCCCGCAAGCTGCCGGCGAACACGCCACCGGTCGAGCTGACCGTCACGGCGCTGGGCGTGCGCGGCGACGGCCTCGCGGAGGCCGGTGGAAAGCGCTATTTCGTGCCGCTGACCGTGCCGGGCGACCGGCTGCTGGTCCGCCCGCTGGAGGAGACCGGCGACGGCATCCGCGCGGAAATACTGGAGCTGCTGGAGGCCGGGCCGGACCGGCGAGAGCCGCCCTGCCCCTATTTCGGGCGTTGCGGCGGCTGCACGCTGCAGCATCTGACGGACACGGCCTACCGCGCCTACAAGCAGGCGCTGCTGCTGGACGCGGTGGCGCGCGAAGGCATCGACCCGGAGCTGATCGCCGAACTGGTGACGGTGCCGCCGCACAGCCGGCGACGGGCCATCCTGGTGGCGCGCAAGCTGGCGCAGGGCACGGTGCTGGGCTTCCATGAACATCGCGGCCATTTCATTGTCGATATCGAGGAGTGCACCGTCCTCGCCCCGGCGCTGATGGCGGTGCTGCCGCCCTTGCGCGCCCTGCTGGACAGGCTGCTGCCGGCTGCCGGCAATGCACGCGCGACCATGCTAAGCCTCGATGGCGGCATCGATCTGCTGCTCGACCTGCCGGAAATGCCGGACCTTGCCGGACGCGAGGCGCTGGCCGGCTTCGCGGCGGAGGCTGACCTCGCGCGGCTGTCGATCACCATCGAAGGCGGCACACCGGAACTGCTGGCCGAGCGCCGCGCCGCCACCCTGTCCTTCGCCGGCATACCGGTCGCGGTGCCGCCGGGCGCCTTCCTGCAGGCCACGCCGGAGGCCGAGGCCGCGCTGCTGGAGGCCGTGCTGGCCGGCGTCGGCGAGGCGAAGAGCGTTGCCGATCTCTATGCCGGCTGCGGCACCTTCAGCCTGCCGCTGGCGGCAAAGGGTGCGGCGGTGCATGCGGTGGAAGGCCACGCCCCGGCGCTTGAGGCGCTGGCGACGGCGTCCCGCAAGGCCGGCTCGTCCGTGAAGCTCACCGTCGAGAAGCGCGACCTCGCCGGTGACCCGCTGGCGGAGGATGAGCTGAACCGGTTCGATGCGGTGGTGTTCGACCCGCCGCGCACCGGCGCCCGCTCACAGGCGGCGGCACTGGCGAAGAGCCAGGTGCCGGTGGTCGTGGCCGTCTCCTGCAACCCGGCCACCTTCGCGCGCGACATGCGGCTGCTGCTGGAGGGCGGCTACCAGCTGGAGCGGATCACGCCCATCGACCAGTTCCTGTGGTCTGCCCATCTGGAGCTGGTGGCGGTGTTCCGGCACGCATAAGAAAAACCCCCTCGCTGCCGCCAGCAAGGGGGTTTTCCGTTCAGACGCCTCAGATGTAGTAGGAGGCCAGCGGCTTGAAACCGTTGAAGGCCACCGCCGAGTAGGTGGTGGTGTAGGCGCCGGTGGAGCCGATGCGCACCCGGTCGCCGATGGCGAGGTCGAGCGGCAGCTTGTACTCCTCCTTCTCGTACAGCACGTCGGCGCTGTCGCAGGTCGGGCCGGCCAGCACCACCGAGTCGCCCTCGCCGGTCAGCTCGCGGTCGAAGGTCAGCGGGTACTTGATCGCCTCGTCCATGGTCTCCGCCAGACCGCCGAACTTGCCGATGTCGAGATAGACCCAGCGCTTCGTCTCGGCCGCCGACTTGCGCGAGATCAGCACCACCTCGGATTCGATGACGCCGGCATTGCCGACCATGCCGCGGCCCGGTTCCACGATGGTCTCCGGAATGCGGTTGCCGAAATGGCGGCGCAGCGACTCGTCGATGGCCTGGCCGTAATCGGCCGGGGTCGGCATGTCCTTCATGTAGCGGGTCGGGAAGCCGCCGCCCAGATTGACCATGCGCAGCAGGATGCCGCGATGCTCCAGGTCCTGGAACAGCCTGGCGCAGCTGGCAATGGCCGCATCCCACTGCTGCGGATCGCGCTGCTGCGAGCCGACATGGAACGAGATGCCATAAGGGATAACGCCCTTCTCCGCCGCCTTCAGGAGAAGATCGAACGCCATCTCCGGCTCGCAGCCGAACTTGCGCGACAGCGGCCAGTCAGCACCCTCGCCCGAGGTCAGGATGCGGCAGAACACGCGCGCCCCCGGCGCGGCGCGGGCGATCTTGTCCAGCTCCGCCTCGCTGTCGAAGGCGAAGAGACGGACACCCAGCGCATGGGCGCGCGCGATGTCCGTCTCCTTCTTGATGGTGTTGCCGTAGGAGATGCGCGACGGCGTGGCGCCGGCCGCCAGGGCGTCCTCGATCTCCGCCACGCTCGCCGTGTCGAAATTCGACCCCACTCCGGTCAGCCGCTTCAGGATCTCCGGCGCCGGATTGGCCTTTACCGCATAGAAAATCTTGGCGTTCGGCAGGGCCGAGGCCAGGGCGCGGTAATTTTCCTCCACGACGTCCAGATCGACGACCAGGAACGGGGTCTCGACTCGTCGCTCGGCGAGGAAGCGGGCAATCTTTTCGTTCATCTCTCTACTCTCCCAAACCGCTGATTAGGCGGCATTAAAGTACGGTTCAGGTACGCAACACTCGTATCGGTGCCGGACTAGACGACCAGCACGTTCTTGAACTGCCAGGGATCGTCGTAATCGACGTCCTCGGCAAACAGCACCCCCCGGCTTTCCAGCGGCGTCCAGTCGCTGTAGGCCCCGACCACCGGGCCGAGATAGGGCATGCAGACCTCGAGCACCCGCTGGAAGTCCATCTCGTCGGGTTCGACGATGCCTTCCTCCGGGTTCTCCATCGCCCAGACCAGGCCGCCGAGCACGGCGACGGTGACCTGCAGCGAGGTGGCGTTGTTGTGCGGGCACAGCTTGCGCGCTTCCTCGATGGAGAGCTGCGAGCCATACCAGTAGGCGTTCTTCTTGTGGCCGGCGAGCAGCACACCCAGCTCGTCGATACCGCTGACGACCTCGTCAACGATCAGCCGCTGGTTCTTCTGCTGCACCCAGTTCTTGCCCGCCAGCTCGTGCACCGACATGACCGCGTCATCGCACGGGTGGTAGGCGTAATGCACGGTCGGCCGGTAGGTCACCGCCTTGGCCGCGCCGGTCTCCTCGGTCACCGTGAAATAGTCGGCGATGGAGATCGCCTCGCTATGGGTGATGAGGAAGCCGTGGAAATGGCCCTCGGTCGGCGTCCAGGTGCGCACCCGCGTGCTCGCCCCCGGCCGGTTCAGGAAGATCGCCGCGTCGCAGCCGAAGGCATGCCGGCTGGCATTGTACGGCCAGTGCTTCTCGTGCGTGCCCCAGCCCAGCTCGGTCGGCTGCGAGCCTTCCGAGACGAAGCCGTCGATCGACCAGGTGTTCACGAACTCGCCGACCTTCTTCGGATTGTTCGTCACCTGGGTGTCGCGCTCGGCGATGTGAATGACCTTGACGCCGAGGGTCTTGGCCAGATTGCCCCAGCCCGCGCGGTCCGCCGGCACATCCGCCTTCACGCCGGTATCCTTGGCGATGTTCAGCAGCGCCTGCTTCACGAAGTGCGATACCAGACCCGGATTGGCGCCATGGGTGATGACCGCCGTCGGGTCCTTCTTGCCGGGCCGGCGCTGCGCCAGGAATTCCTCCCGCAGCGCATAGTTGGAACGCAGCGAGGGCGGCAGCGAGGTATCGGTATAACCGCCGACCCAGGGCTCGATGCAGGTGTCGAGATAGAGCGCACCCTTGTCGCGCGCCAGCTCGGCCAGCGCGATCGAGGACACATCGACCGACAGGTTCAGCAGGAAGTCGCCCTTGCCGATCTCCTTGCCCACCAGATCCTTGTAGTTCTCGCGCGTTACCGGGGCGACCCGGAATTCCACGCCATACGCGTCGGCAACGTCCTTGCCCTTCTCCTCGGCGGTGATGATGACGATCTTGTCCTTCGGCATGTCGATATGCCGCAGGATCAGCGGCAGCACGCCCTGGCCGATGCTGCCGAAGCCGATCATCACGATACGTCCGCCGAAGGCGGTATGGCGCTTATAGTCCGTCATTCTTTGTCACACTCCGTTCAGTTTCGATGCGGGCCGGCTCCTGTTCCCGGCCCCGCCGCACATAAGCGCTGACTTTTATTGTTTCCTCAAGCCACGGCACGCAGCTTCGCGCGCCGCCGCACCGGATGGCTGACCTGCGCCGGTGCTTCCTGACCCGCGCCCGACCCCGGGTGGCCGGCGGTCGCCAGCAGCGGCCCGTCGGAGACGGCAACCGTGCCGATCCGGTCGAAGCCGTTGAACTGGGTGCGCAGGCAGGCACCATAGGCGCCCAGCTGGCCGATCTCGATCCAGTCGCCCTCGCGCAGGTCGGCCGGCAGCCAGAACGGGCCTTCCATCCGGTCCGCGCTGTCGCAGGTCGGGCCGAAGAAGACGTAGGGCAGCATCTCGGTCGAAGCGGCCTCCCCTTCGGTACGGATCACCCGCACCGGGAAGCGGAAGGCCGGCACGCCGGCATCCGACAGCGTGCCGTACACGCCGTCATTGATGAACAGCTCCTGCCCGCGGCGATGGTTCACCTGCACGACCAGCGAGGTGCCGGCGGCGACCAGCGCGCGACCCGGCTCGCACCACAGCTCGCAGTTCGCGAGGTCCAGCCGGCGGAAGGCGCGGTTGATGGCCGCCATGTAGAGCCACAGCGCCGGCGGGTTCACGTCCGGGTAGGCAACCGGGAAGCCGCCGCCGACATCCAGCACGTCGGGCGTCACGCCGGACAGGCGGATGACCTCGCCGGCGATCTCCATGGCGCGCTCATAGGCGGACGGGTCCAGGCACTGCGAGCCGACATGGAAGCACAGGCCGACGCGGCGGCCGGCATCGCGCGCGGCACGCAGCAGGGTAACCGCCTGCTCCACCGGGGCGCCAAACTTGCCGGACAGGTCATAGACCGCACTGCCCTTCGGCAGCTTCAGGCGGATGAACAGGCCCAGATCGTCGGCATGGCCGGTCTCGGTCACGATCTTCGCCAGCTCCTCCATCGAATCCAGCGAGAAGTCGCGCACGCCATGCTGCATATAGGCGGCGCGGATCGAGGCCCGCGGCTTCACCGGATGCATGTAGGCAAGGCGCGCGTCCGGCAGCAGCCGGCGCACGGTCTCGATCTCAGTCAGCGAGGCGACGTCGAAATTGGCGACACCGCCAGCCGACAGGGCGCGCAGCACCGCCACATCGGGGTTGCACTTCACGGCATAGAAGACACGGCCCGGAAACAGCGACACAAAGGTGCGCGCGGTCGCCTCCATGAGGGCCGGACGCACGCACAGCACGGGCTCTTCCGGACGGGAGGCGGCAATCACGCCATCGACCGTCAGGCCGGCAATCTCGCGTTTTGCATCGAAACCAAGGAACATCGCACCAACTCCCAAAAACTGACCGCGCCCTTACCGGACACGCCAAGAACACGCGCGGATGCCGACGCACCGGTTGAGGTGCAGGAACCCGCTGGCCTGCCCGAAAACCGGGACAGGTCACGACGAAAGCTTGCCCGCCCCCGGCCCGCAAAAGAGCTGGCGGCGATATCGAAAGCCTATGAGGTGAGACGTGCTTGGCGGGTTCAGCGGCCTTCCCTCTGCGGGAGGCCTGTGGGACCGCTCAAGGTTCGTTTTTCAGGGGGGTGTCTCAGCCCCCGGTGGTACAGGACGCAATCATAACAGGACCCCTTCGGACCAGAGCGGCAGCGCCGCCAGATGAGCCAAAAGAGACGCGTTACGTCGTTACTTAACCACGGTGGGCCATTGGTACGTGCGAATACGCTCTGGGGGGTCATATATGCCCAACAATCCCCCCACGCAAGCCCGAATTTTCCCTGTAAGGCCCGACACTTAGCGGCAGGGCAGCAGATTGTCGGCCGACTGTTCGAACGCTCAGCGAAATTAAACGCCAAGTATCTGATTAGAAGCCTTTTTTGTGATATTTTTTCGCAGAATTTTTTATCGCCGCCGGAATTATGAAATTTTTCGGGCGTCTCCCGGCGCGCCTGTAACAATCGGCATGACAAGCGGCAACGCCCCGGCATCCAACGCCCCCATCGCCAAGACAATGGAATTCGCGCATGATAGGCGCGGTTGCAGCAACGGGACGCAAGAGCCTTGGAACCATGACGATCATCCGCCGACTAACGCTGCTGAGCTTTATCGGGCTGTCCGGCCTGGCCGCGCCCCTCCTCACCCCTGTCCTCGCCGCCGAGACCATCCGCATCGGCGGCTACCCCTTCCCGCCCTTCGTCGAGGTGATCGATGGCCAGCCGGGCGGGCTGACGCTGGATCTGATCGCCGCCGCCAACAAGGCGCAGACGCGTTACCGGCTGGAGTTCGTGCCCACGGCCGCGGAGCAGCGCTATGCCGATCTTGAGAAGGGAAGTTTCGACCTGATCCTGTTCGAGAGCGCCGACTGGGGCTGGCCGCGCGGAAAGATCGCCTCCGCCGCCACCCTGCATGAGGGCAGCGAGATCTATGTCGCTCTGGCGGAACCCGGCCGCGACCAGAGCTTCTTCAGCCCGCTGTCGGAGCGCCGCATCGCCATCGTCAGCGGCTTCCATTACGGCTTCGCCGGCATGGAGACGGACAGTGCTGCGCTGGCCAGGCGCTTCGACATTCTGGAAACACCGGAGCCGGGCGACAGCCTGCAGGCGGTGCTGGATGGCGAGGCCGAGGTCGCGGTGCTGAACGATGTCTTCCTGAAACGGCTGCTGGCCGAAGTACCGGAGATGAAGGAGACGCTGCTGATCGGCGATACGCCGGACCAGCGCTACAGCCAGGCCGTGATCGGCAGCGCGCGGCGGGCGGAGATGGCGACCGCCATCGGCCGGCTGCTGCTCGACACCATGCGCGCGCCCGCGTTCCAGGAGGTGCTGCGCGGCTACGGGCTGGGCACACCGTAGGCAAAAGAAAAGGGCAGGCCCGATGGCCTGCCCTTTCCGGTGCACTCATTGTTCCCGACGTCAGGCCAGGGTGAGGGAACCCGCCGACATCTTGCCGTTGCGGCCCTGCTGCAGGTCGTAGCTCAGGCGCTGCCCCTCGGCCAGATCGGCCAGCCCGGCCTGCTCAACCGCGCTGATGTGCACGAACACATCGGCCCCGCCCTCATCCGGCTGGATGAAGCCGTAGCCCTTGGTGCGGTTGAACCATTTCACGATGCCAGTACTCATAATCTTTCTCCTTCATCGCCACGCGTCCGCGGCGACACACCTTCGCAAGTGCATGCGGACTCGTCGGGAACGAAGGGAAATCTGCGTCACTCAACGGCGGCCAAACGTCTTTGCCGCTCCACACAACGCATTATCCTATGCGCAAAGCCTATTGGCGCGCAATCGACGCCGCGCGCCGGAATTGCCCACCGGTTTACTTCGTCAGGATCAGCTTGCCCTTGCGCGTCAGGCGCAACCGGTAGAATTCCTCGGCGTGCTGGATCAGCACCTCGCGCCCGGCGGTGAACAGATCGCCGCTGTCGAGGATGCGTTGGGCCGCCGGCACCGGCTGGACCGGGCGGTAGCCATCGAGGCCGGGATGGGCCGGACCCGGCATGGAAGGTTGGCGCATGACGCTCATAGCCTGTCTCCTTTGTGCGTGTCAGGTGTAGGCGCGCTTCAAACTAAGTTGCGAATAACTCGCAATAGCAAGACTGAAGGCTAAATCCGGGCTTGTCAACGCCGATCCGTCATCCCGATAGGGCATAAGAAAAACCCTCCCGGCCAGGGCCGGGAGGGTTATGTAGAACCATAGCAGTGCGGCGGGCGGTCAGCCGGTCCGCACCTGCGTCAGGAACTGGTCGACCTGGTTGCGCAGGCGCTCGGTCTGCGACATCAAATCGTTGGCGGAGTTCAGCACCTCGTGCGCCGTGGTGCCGCTCAGCTCCGCCGCCGTGCTGACGCCGACGATGTTGGAGCTGACCTCCTGCGTGCCCGAGGCCGCCTGCTGCACATTGCGGGCGATTTCCTGGGTGGCGGCATTCTGCTCCTCCACCGCCGAGGCGATCACCGTGGCGATCTCGTTGATCTCGCCGATAATGCTGGCGATCTCGGTGATCGCGCCCACCGCCTCTTCCGTGGTGCCCTGCATGACCTCGATCTGGCCGGACACATCCTCGGTCGCCTTGCCGGTCTGGTTGGCAAGGTTCTTCACCTCCGAGGCCACGACGGCGAAGCCCTTGCCCGCCTCGCCGGCCCGCGCCGCCTCGATGGTCGCGTTCAGCGCCAGCAGGTTGGTCTGCTCGGCGATGCCACGGATCAGCTGCACCACTTCGCCGACCTGCTGGGCGGCCTTCATCAGCTCCTGCACCGTGCCGTTGGTGCGCTGCGCCGCACTGACCGCGCGCTGGGCGATGGTCGCGGATTCGCTGACCTGGCGCCCGATCTCGCTGATCGAGCTGGACAGCTCCTCCGCCGCCACGCCGACGGTCTGCACATTGCTGGAGGCCTGTTCCGAGGCCGCCGCGACGGTGGTGGCCTGGGTACGGGTCTCCTCCGCCGTGTGCGCCATGCTCTCCGCCGAAGTCTTCAGGCCGGAGGCCGCCGTGGCCACCGCCTTCACGACATCGCCGATCTTCGCCTCGAAATCGTCGGCCAGCTGATACATCATCTTCCGGCGTTCCTCGGCCGCCTGCCGGCGTTCCTGATCGGCGGCAGCGCGGCTTTCCTCCAGCGCCACCGCATTGTCGCGGAACACCGCCAGCGCATCGGCCATGCGGACGATCTCGTCACGGCCGCTGTTCGGAATCTCAGCGGTCAGGTCGCCCTGGCTGATCGATTCCATCGCCGTGGTCAGGCGCATCAGCCTGCCGACGACGGCGCGCCCGACATAGAGCCAGCCCAGCAACACCGCACCGATGATGCTGGCGCCGACAATGACGAGCATTGCCGTGGTGCTGGCCATGATGACGTCGTTGGTAGCGGCCTTCGCGTCCTCGATCTTGCCGGAGGCTTCATCGACAAGCGCATCGACGGCGAACTGCAATGCGGTCGCCTGCACCTTGCCGGCGGCAAGCGCCTCGCTCGCCTTTTCGCCCAGCGCCAGCTCCTGCCGGCGCAGGTCGAACAGATTGCCGTCGGCAGTGCCATATTCGATCAGCATGTTGACCGTGCTGGCCAGCATGGCGACGTCCTGCCCGCCGTTCTGCAGCTCCTCCAGATAGGCGTTCACGCGCGAGGCGGCACCGGCGAAGCGGCCGGACAGGGCGTCGATCTCGGCCGTGCGGCTTTCATTTGACGCCGCCGCCAGAACGCCGGCCAGCAGATTGGCCTCGCCCTGGATGGACAGCAGCGCGCGCAGCATGCTGACGTCCTTCTCCATCAGCCGGGTGATGATGAAGCTGTTGTCGGCGATGGTGACCTCGGAACTCAGCACCAGGTCGAAGCCGGTATCGTCCACCAGCGTGACCAGCGCCAGGGTCAGGTTCTCGTACAGCGCCAGCAGCTCGCGCATCAGCTCGACACGGCGGCTGCGCATCGCCTCCAGCTTCTGGAAGTCGGAGCCGGTCAGCTCATCCATGCGGGTGGCGAACAGCCCGTTGGCATCGCGCCCCTTGGCAACCATCTCCTCGACCAGCATCACCACATTGGCGCCGCTGCCTAGATCCCACAGCTTTTCCAGATTGGGGGCGATCCGCCGCGCCGTGGCGTCGAACTGGTCGCGCAGCGGACGCAGATGCGTGGCATCCTGCGCCGAGGCAACCTGGGTATAGATGCCGAGCAGCGAGTTGACCTCGGCCTTCACCTCCAGCGCCGCGCGCAGCGCGCCGACCTGGTTTTCCAGCAAATCGGTGATTGTGCGCCCGCTGTTCGCCGTCGCCTCCTCGGCGGCGGAGACAAGGCCGGTACGCGCGCTTTCCACCTTGGGGTCGATATCGGCCAGGATCGCGCCATGCGCCAGATTGGCCTCGTCCACCATGTCCTGGCGCTTGCGCTTGATTGCCAGCGACTCCTTCACGATCTGGTCGATGCTCTGCAGCCGGCTGGCCAGCGTCTCGACGCTGGTGCGCAGCCCCTGCACCTGCTGCTCGCCAGCCTCACCCAGCACCCGGGCCAGGTCGATGATGTCGCTGTTCAGCAGGTTGGTGCGCTCGTCCAGCGCCGCACGGGCATCCTCGCGCTCCTTTGGCGTCGTCGCGGCCTGCAGCGCCGGGGCCACTGCCAGGAAGCCGTTCACGTCGGCGGCGATCTTCAACGCCGCTTCCGACATCGGCACGGCCTCGTCGGTGATCGTCGCCAGGCTGTCCTTCACCCGCTCGAAGGAGAACCAGGCGACACCGCCGGCCAGCACCGTCATGATGGCCGCGCCACCGAACGCCATCAGCAGCTTCTCGCGGATGCCGAGGCCGCGCCCGCGCCGCTTCGCCTGCCGGGCCGTGTTTTCCGGGTCGTTTCCGGCTTCGGTATCGACCTCAGCCTCGATCGCTTCGTTATTCTCTGTCATGACTTGCCCCCGTCCCTTCCTGGACACAGCTTCAGCCGCCAGCGGCGGCCAGGCTTTCTACCTTCTTCACTGTTCCGTCATCCTGGATCACGGTCAGTGTCACCGTGTCCGACCCCTGATTGTCGCCCTTCCCGAAGGTCAGCGTGAAGCCGCCCAGATCGAAGCTGCCGACCTTGTACAGCGTGTCGATGAAGGCGCGCTGCGTCGGCTCGCCCTCGATCTTGCGCAGCACCTCCAGGAACAGCCGCCCGGCGACATAGCCTTCCAGCGATACCGTGTCGGGGCGCGCCTTGTCGCTCACCGCCATCATGGCTGCCTGATATTGCTGCACCAGCGGCAGCGACTCATCCTGCGGCAGCGGCATGACCTGCGTGACGGCCACGCCAGTGCGCTGCGCCGCCAGCGCCTGCGAGAACACCTCGCCGCCGACGAAGGAGGTGGTCACAAAGCGCGGGTCCATGCCCAGGCTGCGCGACAGCTTGATGAATTCCGCCGCCGGACGGTAGGCGCCGACGATCAGCACCGCCTCCGGGTTGGCCTTGCGGATGGTCAGCAGCGCGGTCTTCACCGCCGTGGTGTTGCGATAGTAGCTGCCTTCCGCGACCAGCGTCAGACCGTGCTTCTCCAGCGCCTTCTTCACCGCGCGCACGCCCGAAATGCCAAAGGCGTCATCCTGATACAGGATCGCGATGCGCTTGGCCTGGAGATCGGCGGTCAGCCGTTCGATCCACAGCTCGGCCTCCTGATCGTAGGAGGCGCGGATATTGATCACATAGTCGAGTTCCGGCTGGCGCAGGGCCGGCGCGCCGGTGAAGGCGCCGATGAAGGGGATGCCCATATCATTGGCCAGCTGCATGGCCGACATCGACGGCGCGGTACCGACCGAGCCGATCATCGCGAAGACGCCTTCGGTCAGGATCAGCTCCTCCGCATTCGCCAGCGCGCGGTCGGCGCGGTACTCGTCGTCCTTTGTCATCAGCTCGATCTTGCGGCCCTTCACGCCGCCGGCATCGTTCGCCTCCTTGAAGGCGGCGAGCAGCCCTTCGCGCATCGCCATCCCCAGCTCGGCGACCGAGCCATTCAGCGCGGCACTCTGCCCGACCACGATGCGGTCGGCATAGACGCCGGAGGCGGCAGCCAGGGCTGGCGCCGCGCTGGCGGCGATGATTCCCAACCCCAGGACCGCGCCCAGGACAGTACCCCGAACAGTGGCGGCGGCTTTCGGTACGAAGCGCATGGACCCCTCCTTAATATCCTTCGTTTTTAACCTTACTCCCGCTCCTTTAAAAAGAGGTTACTCTTTGCTTCCATTTGGGGAAATTAACCCTCAATTTTTATCTTATTATTCATGCACATATACTAATCACCCACATGGCCTTCAGCTGGCCCGCTCCACCGCGCCGGAAACGGCCTTGCCGGATGGCCCCTGACCAGACACGGCCGGGCGCATCCGGAACACCAGCCCCAGCACGATGACCAGATTGACCAGGTTGAAGCCGACCCCAGTCAGGAAGGCGATGCGGTAGCTGCCGGCCAGGTCGAAGACCAGCCCGCCCAGATAGCCGCCGCCGGCCATGCCCAGCGTGCCGCACAGCAGGATCACGCCGATCCGCCAGCCGACCTCGCCCAGCGGGAACACCTCGCGTGCGACCAGCGAATAGGTCGTCACCAGCCCGCCAAAGGCGAGGCCGAAGGCGAGTGCCGAGAGATAAAGACCGGTCAGCCCGTCCACCCAGACGAACAGCGACAGGGTGGCGGCCTGCCCGATGGAGCCGATCAGGATGGTGCGCAGCCCGCCGATGCGGTCTGCCAGCAGGCCGAATCCGAGGCGGCTGACAAAGCCGCCGGCCAGCAGCAGCGACAGCATTTCCGCCCCGCGCGCGGCGGAGAAGCCAAGGTCGATGGCGTGCGACATCAGATGCACGATGGGCATCGCCATCGCCACGCAGCAGCCGATGATCGCCAGGCACAGCAGCGCATGCAGGAGATGGAGCGACGGCACCGCGCGCCGCACGAACGCGACCGCGTCATCGCCCGGCAGGGTAATGGGCAGAGGCGTGGGCTGAGGTTCAGATGCGGATACCGACACTGGTGCGGGCCGGCGCAGCAGCAGCGACAGCGGCAGGATGACGGCAAGGCAGGCGATGCCATAGCCGATCATCACGCTGCGCCAGCCGGCCTCGTCCATGGCGTATCGGAACAGTGGCGGCAGCAGCATGCCGGCAATCGACTGGCCGCTGCCGACCACCGCCAGCGCAAAGCCGCGGTTGCGGTCGAACCAGCGTGTCGCATTGCTGAGCAGCGGCACCATCAAGGCCCCCTTGCCGAAGATGCCAAGCAACAGCAGGTGCGAGGCATAGAGCGACCATTCCCCCTGCATGCTGCCGGCCAGCACGCAGCCGGCGGCCAGCGAAAGGGCGCCGATGATCGCGCTGCGGCCCGCGCCATAGCGGTCGGCGAACCAGCCCATCAGCACCCCGCCGATGCCGGCGCCGGCCCAGTTCAGCCCGTTCGCCAGCGAGGGTACGCTGCGCGGCCAGCCCATTTCCTGGCTGACCGGCACCATGCCGACGACGATCAGATACATGGCGCCGAACGCCATCGAGACCATCGCCATCGAGGCGATGACGACGAGCCAGCCATAGGGGCGCTCTATGCTGGTTTCCGCAGCCTTGTCGGCCATGCCGGACGTTCCTCCCGCTTCTTCTTTTGTCTCGACGCTAGCATGCGCCTGTCCGTAAAGACAAAGTGGCCGTAAAGACAAAGCGGCCGTAAAGACAAAGCGGCAAGACCCTGTCTGCGTGTCGATATGAAGTGCGACTTGATTAGTGCCTTATACTCAAACCGCACCCGACACTCAGACCGTCACCCCCGGTCTTGTACCGGGGGTCCAGGGTTCAGCCCACTCGGGCGATGCCGAAGCGAGCCGAGGCCTGGATTCCCGCAACAAGTGCGGGAATGACGGACAGAGGAAACCGAAATTCAGCATGACGCCCCCCTCTCCACCGCCAGTTAAAGCCGTTATCGTCCGCACGCTGGACGAGGCGCTGGCCGCGCTCGATGCGGCGCGGGAGGCCGGCGTCGCCGTCACGCTGCTGAGCCCGCCGGGCGCCGCCGGCACGATGGGGGCGGGATTCTGGCAGGCGCTGATTGAGGCTGCTGCCGAAGAACGCCCGGATGCCCGCTTCACGGCATTGCTGGATTGCGGCCCCTGGCCCGGCTTCGCGATGGCCGCCCTGCGCCAGGGCGTTAAGGGACTGGTCTTCACTGGTGACGCCGAAACCCTGACGCGCCTGCGCGGCATCGCCGAAGCCTGCGGTGCCACGATCCTGGACCGCGCGCCCGCCGCCCTCGACCCCGCCGCCCTTGACCCCGACACCGGCCGGAACCAGCCCGCCGCCCTGCGCGTTTGGCTGGCAGGAGAGAGGCGCGATGGTTAAGGCGATCTGATGACATCGACAACCTCTCCGCCCGTCACCCCCGGGCTTGATCCGGGGGTCCAGGGGCCACATGCCGAAACGATGCAGGCAGAGCACCGCCCCTGGATTGCCGGGTCAAGCCCGGCAATGACAAAAGAGTGTGGCCCAGGTCAGAACTCAAACTGGCCATCCCGTCAGCGCGCCGCCCCAGATTGCAAAAGCGGGGCGTATCGGCTATTTCGTGGGCGCGATGAACGCCGTCGCGCCGAAACTGGCCGCGATGCGCCCCAGGAAACCGCACCCCGAAAGGATTTCGCCCGATGAAGATGACCCAGCGCGTCAAGAAGATCCTCGACAATTACGAATCCGATTCGCCGGGCGTGAAGGCCAACCTCGCGCGCATCCTGATGCAGGGCAAGCTGGGCGGCACCGGCCGTCTGGTCATCCTGCCGGTCGATCAGGGCTTCGAGCATGGCCCCGCGCGCAGCTTCGCGCCGAACCCCGAGGCCTATGACCCGCATTATCACTTCAAGCTGGCCATCGATGCCGGCCTGTCGGCCTATGCCGCCCCGCTCGGCATGCTGGAAGCCGGCGCCGATACCTTCGCCGGCCAGATCCCGACCATCCTGAAGGTCAATTCCTCCAACTCGCTGTCGCGCGAGAAGGAAGCCGCCAACCAGGCCGTCACCGGCTCCATCGGCGATGCGCTGAAGCTCGGCTGCTCGGCCATTGGCCTGACCATCTATCCGGGCTCCGACGCCGCCTTCGACATGATGGAAGAGGCCCGCGAGCTGGCCGAGGAGGCGAAGTCGGTCGGCCTTGCCGTCGTCATGTGGTCCTATCCGCGCGGCGGCGACCTGTCGAAGCCGGGCGAGACGGCGGTCGACATCTGCGCCTATGCCGCGCATATGGCAGCGCTGCTCGGCGCCCACATCATCAAGGTGAAGCCGCCGACGGCCGCCCTGGAACTGGACGCCGCCAAGAAGGTGTATGAGAGCAAGAAGATCCCGATCGGCACCATGACCGAGCGTATTTCCCACGTCGTGCAGTCCTCCTTCAACGGCCGCCGTCTGGTCGTCTTCTCCGGCGGCGAGGCGAAGGATCTGGACGGTCTGTACAACGAGATCCGCGAAATCCGCGATGGCGGCGGCACCGGCTCGATCATCGGCCGCAACACCTTCCAGCGCCCGCGCGCCGATGCGCTGGCGATGCTGGACACCATCGTGAAGATCTATCAGGGGAAGGCCTGACCATTCGCACCAGGCTCTACCTCGTGACGCCGCCGGAGATCGATCTGGCGGCGTTTCCCGACCGGCTCAGCCAGGCGCTGGAAGCGGGCGATGTCGCCTGCCTCCAGCTGCGGCTGAAGACCGGCGACGGCCCGGCTGACGAGGCGGTCATCCGCAAGGCGGTCGAGCGGCTGCGGCCGATCTGCCACAACCATGATGTGGCGCTGATCCTGAACGACGACCCCGTCCTCGCCGCCGAGCTGGACTGCGACGGCGTGCATGTCGGCCAGGAAGACACGCCCTATGACGAGGCCCGGCAGATCGTCGGGCCGGACGCCATCGTCGGCGTCACCTGCCACAATTCCCGGCACCTCGCCATGAGTGCCGCCGAGCAGGGCGCCGACTATGTCGCCTTCGGCGCCTTCTTCCCGACCCACACCAAGCAGGCCAAGACCCAGGCCGATATCGAGCTGCTGTCCTGGTGGGCCGAGCTGATGGAGGTGCCTGTCGTCGCCATCGGCGGCATCACGGTCGAGAATTGCCGGCCGCTGGTCGAGGCCGGGGCCGATTTCCTGGCCGTGGTCGGCGGGGTGTGGAATCACAAGGACGGTCCCGCCGCCGCGGTCGCCGCCTTCAACCGCATCTTCGACGAAGTCGAGGCGGCGAAGAAGGGCGGCAAGACGCGGAAATAACCGCCCAGCCGCCCCCTACCCGGCCCCTCTATTCCGCAAGCTCGCGCATGACCTTGATGAGGTCGGACTTGCCCTCGAAGCCGATGCCCGGCAGGTCCGGCATCACGATATGGCCGTCCTCGACCCTCACCCCGTCCGGGAATCCGCCATAGGGCTGGAACAGGTCGGGATAGCTCTCATTGCCGCCGAGGCCGAGGCCCGCCGCGATGTTGAGCGACATCTGGTGGCCGCCATGGGGAATACAGCGCGACGGCGACCAGCCGAACTGGCGCAGCACATCGAGCGTGCGCAGATACTCGACCAGCCCGTAGGCCAGCGCGCAGTCGAACTGCAGCCAGTCGCGGTCGGGGCGCATGCCGCCATAGCGCAGCAGGTTGCGGGCATCCTGATGCGAGAACAGATTCTCGCCCGTCGCCATCGGCGCGTCATAGAATTCGGAGATCGCGGCCTGCAGGGCATAATCCAGCGGATCGCCGATCTCTTCGTACCAGAACAGCGGATAGTCGCGCAGCATCTTGGCGTAGGCGATGGCGGTCTCCAGGTCGAACCGGCCATTGGCATCCACGGCGAGCTGCGCCTGCGAGCCGATCTCCTTGAGGACGGATTCGATGCGACCACGATCCTCATCGAGCGAGGCGCCGCCGATCTTCATCTTCACGACATTGTAGCCCCGGTCGAGATAGCTGCGCATCTCCGCGCACAGGGCCGAATTGTCCTTGCCCGGATAATAATAGCCGCCGGCGGCATAGACGAAGACCTTCGGGTCAGCCTCGCGCCCCTTCATCTCAGCCAGCAGGCGGAACAGCGGCTTGCCCTCGATCTTGGCGACGGCATCCCAGACCGCCATGTCGATGGTGCCGACCGCGACCGACCGCTCGCCATGCCCGCCGGGCTTCTCGTTGGTCATCATCCTGGCCCAGATCCTGTGCGGGTCGAGATTGGTGCCCGCCTCATTCAGCAGGCTTTCCGGCGATGCTTCGAGGATACGGTCGCGGAAGCGTTCGCGGATCAGCCCGCCCTGCCCGTAACGCCCGTTCGAGTTGAAGCCGTAGCCGACCACGCGGCGGCCGTCGCGCACCACATCGGTAACGACCGCGACCAGGCTGGCCGTCATCTTCGAGAAATCGATATAGGCGTTGCGAATGGGCGAGGCGATCGGCTTGGTCACCTCGACGATATCGACGATCCGCATGGGGGGCGCTCCTGTGCTTGCTTTTGCCGGCAATTGCGATTGGGCGCGACACTAGCGCCGCTCCCCGCCGCCGTCCAATGCGCATGACGGATCAATCCATGCGGGAACGGGATGGCTTATCGGTGGCGAGGGGGACGAAGGGTGATGACGTTTCACGCCACCCCATTGACCGCCTTGCTGCCGTCAACCCCCAAAAAAATTTGCCTGCCATTTCTCTCTAGCTCGCCGCCAAAGAAGGCGCGAAAAATGACTGTTTGCCGCTTGGGTTTACCAAAACATAATTTGCTATAGACTTTTCTCTAAGGTCCTAGCATATTCTCTCCAGAGAAACCCAAAAGGAGTCTACGAAAATGACAAATGTCTACGCAACGCTCGAAAAGCTTCAGTATGCTAAGCGTCTGTTTGAAATCGGAATCGAGTACCTTGAGGGACAAGGCTACGAAGTCTCGCGCGTGCCGCGCTCAGGCAAGAAGAGCCTGCGGCGCGTGAAGAAGGGCAAGGAAGAGTTTAACGTTGCGATCCGCACGTCTCAGGATCAGTGGTTTGCTTTTCCGCGCGACCATGACGGAAACTGGCTTGGCATGGATGATGTTAATGTGAAGCGGGTTATTGTCGTGGCGCTCAACACCCGCGACAAAGACAAGGAAAAATTCGGACTTGTCCACGACTTCGCTGCCGACGAAGTGCGCAAGCGTCTCAATAAGAACTATGAAGCTCGTTATGCCGTGAACCCTAACTTCGATGTCTCGCACGGTAATTGGATCTCGCTCTACAACGAAGAGGCGAAGGAGCCAACATCCTTTGTCGGTGCAGGTATCGGTATTAAGTTTCCTCCTGTTGCCCGCGTGCCGTTGCTCGGAAAGACAGCGGATGATGCGGGGGAAGTCGATGTGACTGAGGCTAGCGAATTCTCGAATGTTCCGGCGACCGTGCGGCAGCGCGAAGATAACGATAGCCCACTCACCATTGCCGAAGCCAAGCGCAGGCTAGCTCTTACGTTCGGCGTGGAGCCGAATGCGATCAAAATCACTATTGAGGCCTAACCAAACAAAGGGACAAAAGCGGACTGACGGCAAACCAAATCCCCCGAATCACCCCCTCCCGCCCGCACGCTTGCCCTTATCTGGCCAAGCTGATAGCTTCCGCGCGCCCGGCACCGGGTGAAACCCGAACATCTAATGGAATCGAAGCGATGAAAATCGACGGCAACGCCATCCGCCCCGGCTACGTCATCGAATATAACAACCGCCTGTGGGTGGCGGTGAAGACGCAGCATGTGAAGCCGGGCAAGGGCGGCGCCTACATGCAGGTCGAGCTGAAGGACATCCGCGACGGCACCAAACTGAACGAGCGCTTCCGCTCCGCCGACACGGTGGAACGCGTGCGGCTCGACCAGAAAGACATGCAGTACATCTTCGGCGACGACACCACCCTGACCTTCATGGACATGGAAACCTACGAGCAGGTCTCCATCGCCCGCGAGCTGGCCGGCGACCCCGCCGTGTTCCTGCAGGACGGCATGAAGTGCGTGGTCGAGTTCTATGAGGAAGAGGCGCTGTCGGTGCAGCTGCCGGAAACCGTCATCATGACCATCGTCGAGGCCGACCCGGTGGTGAAGGGGCAGACTGCCGCCTCCTCCTACAAGCCGGCGATCCTGGAGAATGGCGTGCGCGTCATGGTGCCGCCGCATGTCGAAAGCGGCACCCGCATCGTGGTGCGCACCGAAGACCAGACCTATGTGGAGCGCGCGAAGGGCTGACCGCCTTTCGCCGCCCTTTCCCTACGTTTCAAGACTTTCAGGACATCATGGCCGTTCGTTCCCCCCTCATCAATGTCATGGTCAACGCTGCCTACAAGGCGGCGCGCGGCCTGGTCCGCGATTTCGGGGAGGTCGAGCAGCTCCAGGTCTCCAGGAAGGGCGTGGCAGACTTCGTCTCCACCGCCGACCTGAAGGCCGAGAAGGTGCTGAAGCAGGAGCTGGGCAAGGCCCGGCCGCGCTTCTCCTTCCTGATGGAGGAAAGCGGCGCCACAGCGGCTGCCGCCGGTGGCGACCAGGAGCCGGAGGGGCGCTGGATCGTCGATCCGCTGGACGGCACCACCAACTTCCTGCACGGCATCCCGCATTTCTGCATCTCCATCGGCGTGGAGAAGGCCGGCGAGATCGTGGCCGGCGTGATCTACGAGCCGGTCCGCGACGAGCTGTTCTGGGCCGAAAAGGGCGCGGGCGCCTTCCTGAATGACCGCCGCCTGCGGGTTTCCGGCCGGCGCAACCTGAACGAGGCGCTGTTCGCCACCGGCATTCCCTTCGCCGGCCGGCCGGGCCACGAGAAGCTGCTGACCGAGATGGCCGCCGTGATGAAGGTGTCCTCGGGCATCCGCCGCTTCGGCGCGGCAGCCCTTGACCTCGCCTATGTCGCCGCCGGGCGCTATGACGGCTACTGGGAAACCGGCCTGAACCCCTGGGACATCGCCGCCGGCATTGTCATCGTGAAGGAGGCGGGCGGCTTCGTCACCACCATCTCCGGCACCGGCGACCCGCTGGACAGCGGCGACATCCTTGCCGCCAACCGCGAGCTGCACGCCCCGCTCGGCAAGATCGTGCGCGAGGCCTGAGGCCGCTTATCCCGCTACCGTTTTCCCGCCGCATCCGGCGGGCAAGCGAGTTGTTCTCCCCCGTGCCATGCGATATGGTCGCAGCAGCCGGCAGCGGACCGCTTGCAGGAAGCGGTCGCATAAACGCGTGCATGGTCAAAGGGCTATAAGCCAAAGGGCTATGGGCCACGGCAGAGGGGGACACTGACGCATGGACCTACGCAAACACGGTTTGAAACCTGCGCTCATGGCGGCGACGGCAGTGTTCGCGCTGTTGCTCGTGACGCCAGCGACCGCGCAGATCGTCATCGGCGGCGACGGCAATTCCTCCGTGACCGTGAACATGGATGTGCTTGATGGCGGCACGCGCGGACGCCTCACCGCGCCGGGCAGTGACGGCCGCATCCTGCTGATGCCGAACGCGCCGCGCGAAGGCCAGGAGCGTATCGTCCTGAAGCCGCCGGCCTCGATGCGCGGCGCGGCGCAGCCCGCCACCCCCGCCTCCAATACACCCGCCCTGGCGGCAGCCCCGCAGCTGACCCCGCCGGCTGCGATGCGGAGCACGGCACGGCCAGCAGCGGCACCCGCAGCGCCGACCGTAACGCCACCCACCGCCCCGGCAGTGCGCGCGCCGACCGCGCTGCAGCCCCAGAAGCCGGAAGCCCCGAAGGTCGCCACACCGCAGATTGCGGCACCCCAAATAGCGGCACCCAGGCCCGCCGAGACACCGAAGCCGGCGGCCCCCGCCGCCAGCACCGAAAAGCCACAGCGCACCGCTGCCCTGCCCTCGGCCAAGCCGGAACCGGTGACGCCGCCCGCGCCAAAAGTGGAAGCGAAGCCGGAGCCCCAGGCTGCGCCCCAGACCACGACAAGGCCCGCCGAGCAGCGCGTCGCCGCACTGCCGCCGCAGAGCAGCGCCCCCAGCCAGCCGGCACCGGCCGGCATCACCCGGCTGGCCTTCGGCTTCAACCAGGCGGAGATGGACGAGGCGGCGCGCACCCAGCTGCAGGCCGTCGCCAAGCGCCTGCAGGACAATGAGTCGCTGCGCGTGCAGCTGCTGGCCTATGCCGGCGGCGAGGGCGTATCCTCCAGCCAGGCGCGGCGGCTGTCGCTGTCGCGCGCGCTGGCCGTGCGCTCGCAGCTGATCGAGCAGGGCATCCGCAGCACCCGCATGGATGTCCGCGCGCTCGGCGATACCGACAAGGACGGCCCGGCCGACCGCGTCGATATCCGCATCGTTGACCGCTAGGGGGAATGACGGCGCGCCCTGCCGCCTCACCGCACCGGGCACGCCGCCATGACCCCGCCAAATTCCGGCTGTTAGCTGCCCTTCCCCGGCGCTGCACCACCCCATCATCAGGCCGCCGACGCCGCGGCGCGAAAGGCTGTAAACGATGAGTACGCCCAAACGCTTCCTCACCCGCATGGCGCTGTTCCTCGTCGCGGTGCTGGTCGCGGTGGCGCTGCTGTTCCCGGCCCTGCAGGTCGCCTTCCTGGCGGCACCGATTCTGAACGGCATGATCATCGCGGTGCTGCTGATCGGCATCGTGTACAGCTTCCGCCAGGTGCTGATGCTGGGGCCGGAAGCGGCCTGGATCGACTCCTTCCGGCGCGGCGGCGCCAGCACCACCGTGCAGCGCCAGCCCCGGCTGCTGGGGCCGATCGCCAATCTGCTGACCGAACGCCAGGGCCGCGTCAGCCTGTCGGCGATGACGCTGCGCTCGCTGCTTGACGGCGTGTCCTCACGGCTCGACGAATCGCGCGACCTGTCACGCTACATGGTCGGACTGCTGATCTTCCTGGGCCTGCTTGGCACTTTCTGGGGGCTGATCCAGACCATCGATTCGGTCGGCAGGGTGATCTCCGGCCTGTCCTTCGCCAGCGGCGATCTGGCCACCGTGTTTCAGGAACTGCAGGCCGGGCTGGAAGCGCCCTTGAGCGGCATGGGCACGGCCTTCAGCTCCTCGCTGTTCGGCCTGTCGGGCTCGCTGATCCTGGGCTTCCTCGATCT
The DNA here is from genome assembly GCF_022449305.1 of Oceanibaculum sp. Classification (NCBI taxonomy): domain Bacteria; kingdom Pseudomonadati; phylum Pseudomonadota; class Alphaproteobacteria; order Rhodospirillales; family Oceanibaculaceae; genus Oceanibaculum; species Oceanibaculum sp. Next base: position 219,088 of record NZ_JAKUSO010000002.1, read on the forward strand.
GCAGGCGGGCCAGGCGCAGAACCGCTTCTACAACGAGCTGGAGGACTGGCTGTCCAGCCTGACACGCCTCGGCTCCGCCGGCCCGGTCAGCGAGGGCGACGCCTCGGTGCCGGCTTATGTGCAGGCGCTGCTGGAACAGAGCGCCGACACGCTGGACCGGCTGCAGCGCACCATCGAGCGCGGCGAGGAAAGCCGGCGCGGCGCCAATACCAACCTGATCGCGCTGACCGAGAAGCTGAGCATGCTGACCGACCAGATGCGCGTCGAGCAGTCGCTGATGCAGAAGATCGCCGAAGGGCAGGTTGAGCTGCGCAGCGTGCTGGCGCGGCTGGCCGATGGCGGTATCGGCGCTGACGAGCAGACCCGCTCGCACATCCGCAATATGGAGCTGTATCTGGCCCGCCTGCTGGAAGACAGCGCCAGCGGCCGCAACCAGGCCATCGAGGAGGTCCGCAGCGAGATCCGCCTGCTGGCCCGCACCATCGCCGCCATCGCCGAAGAAAGCCAGCGATGAGCATGGCCCGCCGCCAGCGCCGGCATCTGGATATCTGGCCGGGCTTCGTCGATGCGCTGGGCGCGCTGCTGGCCGTCATCCTGTTCCTGCTGATGGTGTTCATCGTCGCGCAGTTCTACCTGACGCAGGCGCTGTCCGGGCGCGAGCAGGCCTTGCAGCGGCTGGAACGGCAGATCGTCGAGCTGACCGACATGCTGGCGCTGGAACGCGAGACCAATGCCGACCTGAAGCTGAACATCGCCCAGCTCTCGGCAGACCTGCAGGGCTCGGTATCGGCGCGCGATGACCTGACCGCGCGCATCAGCCAGCTGACCGAACAGCGCGACACGATGGAAAGCCGGCTGGCCACGGCGTTGGCCGACCTGTCCGGCGCGCGCACCAGCCTCGATGCCGCCGAGGCCGAGCGCGGCCGCGCGATGGCCGGGCTGGAAGAAGCCTACAAGACCATCCGCGCCGACAAGGAAACCATCGAGGCGCAACTGCGCGATCTCGAACGGCTGAACCGCGACATCGCCTCGCTGCGCAAGACGCGCGAGCAGCTGGAAGCCCGCGTGACGGAGCTGGCCGGCGCGCTGAAGGTCGCCGAGGACAAGGCCATCGATCTGACGAAGCAGGCGGAGGTGAGCGCGGCCGAGAAGGAAGCCCGCATCCAGGCGCTGATCGCCGACCTGACGGTGGCGCGCGACCGCACGCGGGAGCTGGAAGCCCGGCTCAGCACCTCGGAGGAGCGCACCGCCCTGGCGCAGAAGGAGATCGACGAGCGCGACACGCGGCTCTCCGCGTTGCGCGGCGAGCTGGACAGCGAAAAGCAAATCTCCACCGAAGCCCAGCGTCAGGTGGAGTTGCTGAACCGGCAGCTGCTGGCCCTGCGCCAGCAGCTGGCCCAGATCAGCGCCGCGCTCGACGCCTCGGAGGCCAAATCGGCCGAACAGCAGGCGCAGATTGTCGATCTCGGCCGCCGCCTGAATCTGGCGCTGGCCAGCAAGGTGGAGGAGCTGGCGCGCTACCGCTCGGAATTCTTCGGCAAGCTGCGCGAGGTGCTGGCCGACCGGCAGAACATCCGCATCGTCGGCGACCGCTTCATCTTCCAGTCGGAAGTGTTCTTCGATTCCGGCTCCGCCACGCTGGGGCTGGAAGGCCAGACCCAGCTGACCCAGCTGGCCAGCGTGCTGCTGGATATCTCCAAGCAGATTCCCGACAATATCGACTGGGTGCTGCAGGTCGAGGGCCATACCGACAATGTGCCCATTGCCACCGCGCAATTTCCGTCGAACTGGGAGCTGTCGGCGGCGCGCGCCATCCAGGTGGTCCGCCAGCTGATGGCTGCCGGCATTCCGGCCCGGCGGCTGGCCGCTGCCGGCTATGCCGACAATTACCCGATCGCCAGCAACGCGACCGATTCAGGCCGCCGTCAGAACCGCCGGATCGAGCTGAAGCTGACCCAGCGGTAGAAGGGACTAAGCGCCTGCTTTTGGCGTCGGCGTCTGCTTCCTCTCCTTGTCATTGCCGGGCTTGACCCGGCAATCCAGAGCGGCTGGCTGAAGCGCCTCAGGCAAGGCGCCGCCCCTGGACCCCCGGGTCAAGCCCGGGGGTGACAACAGAGGGCATCATCCCGAAGCATCAGGCCGCTGAGCGCTCAGCCCCACAGCTCCCGGCTGGGCGGGTGCACGAGGCTGCCCTCGTAGGTGAGGCCGCCCGGACGGTCGGCGGCCAGCAGCAGCGGCGCGTCGAGATCGACCACCTTTGCCCCCTGGCCGGCGACGATTCCCGGCGCCATGGACAGCGAGGTGCCGATCATGCAGCCAACCATGACGCCGAGGCCGGCCTGCTCCGCCGCCTGTTTCAGCCGCAGCGCCTCGGTCAGGCCGCCGGTCTTGTCGAGCTTGATGTTGATCATCTCGTACTTGCCGACCATGTGCTCCAGCGAGCGCAGGTCGTGGCAGCTCTCGTCGGCACAGACCGGCAGCGGGTGCTCGGCCCCGGCCAGCGGCGCATCGTCGGCCGCCTTCAGCGGCTGCTCGATCATCTCCACGCCCAGCGCCACCAGCGCCGGGGCATAGCGCAGGTAATGCTCCAGGCTCCAGCCCTCATTGGCATCGACGATCAGCCGGGCCTTCGGCGCGTTGCGGTGGATCGCCTCGACCCGCTCCAGATCGCCGTCGCCCGTCAGCTTCAGCTTCAGCAGCGGCCGGTCGGCGTTCTCCGCCGCGTTGCGGCCCATCGCCTCCGGCTCGTCCAGGCTGATCGTATAGGCGGTGATCAGCGGCTTCGGTTCTGGCAGACCGGCCAGTTCCCAGACCCGCTTGCCGGCCTGCTTCGCCTCCAGGTCCCACAGCGCGCAATCGACCGCGTTGCGGGCCGCCCCGTTCTTCATGACGGTCAGCAGCTCTTCCCGCCCGATGCCGGATTCGATCAGCGGGCGCACCGCCTCGATCTCGGCGATGACGCTGTCGATGGTCTCGTCATAGCGCGCATAGGGCACGCATTCGCCACGGCCCGCCACGCCGTCCTCGGTCAGCGTGACGGTGACGACGTGGGCCTCGGTGCGTGCCCCGCGCGAGATGCGGAACACGCCCCGGATCGGGAAACTCTCCCGCTGGATGGCAAGCTGGCGCATTACAGCCTGGCGACGAAATCGACGATCTTGCCGACGCCGAACCGCACCGGATCGGTGGCCGGCAGGCCGGTCTCGTCCTCGGCGCGCTTCAGGAAGTCCTGCGCCTCGGCCTCCGACAGCATGGAGGTGTTGGCGGTGATGCCGCCGGCCTTGATCGCCGGGTTGGTCAGGCTGCCGCAGCGCAGATTCAGCTCGATGGTCTCCTTCAGGCTGGGCAGCTTGTAGGTCGGCAGGCCGCGCATGTGCGGGCGGTTCGCCTCGGTGCCGATGACGATGACGTCGGCCTGCGCGCCATGCAGCAGGCCCAGCGACACGCCGGCATAGGAGGCGTGGTAGAGCGAGCCCTGGCCCTCGATCAGGTCCCAGTGGTCCGGATCATGCGCCGGGGCCAGCCATTCGACCGCGCCGGAGATGAAGTCGGCGATCACCGCATCGACCGACACACCGTCGCCGGCGATGAAGATGCCGGTCTGGCCGGTGGCGCGGAAATCGGCCTTCATGCCGCGCTTCTTCATTTCCGCCTCAAGGGCGAGCGAGGTGAACATCTTGCCGACCGAGCAGTCGGTGCCGACGGTCAGCAGGCGCTTGCCCGGGCGCTTCACGCCGCTGGCGACATCGAAGTCGCGGGTCGGGTGGCGCACATCGGTGATCTTGCGGCCATTGGCGGCGGCGGCTTCCTTCAGCGCCGGCACGTCGGCGACCTTCTTGTGCAGGCCGGACGAAATGTCCATGCCCAGCTCCAGGCCCTTCTTCAGCGGGTCGATCCAGCTCTGCCCCATCACGCCACCGCGGTTGGCGACGCCGACGATGATGGTCTTCACCCCGGCCTTGGCCGCTTCCTCGATGGTCATGTCGGGCAGGCCCAGATCGGCCTTGCAGCCCGGCAGGCGGAACTGGCCCAGGCACTTTTCCGGGCGCCAGAACTTCACGCCGAAGGCCGTCTTGGCGGCCAGCTGGTCGGGCGCATCGCCCAGGAACATGAGATACGGCGCTTCGATGGCGGACACGGGCCTGATCCTTCTTGCAGAAAAGGTGGATGGTCACGGCACCGCGCCGCGACCCGCTTGTAAGCGGATGAAACAACTACCGCAGGATAACGGACTCTTCAATCGGCTGCTTCAGGGGCGAGTGTCCCTGGTCAGCCTAAGGAAGTTTCTTTTTTATTGTCACCCCGGGCTTGACCCGGGGGTCCAGGGGCGGTGCCCAGCCTGCATCGCCTCAGAACGCGGCCCCTGGATTGCCGGGTCAAGCCCGGCAATGACAAGGAAAGAGACGACAGATGCCCCCTACTCCAGCGCGATGGCGGCGAGCGCGCGGCCGTAATCCTTCTCGCCGGTCAGGCAGGCGCGGCGGTAGCTGAAGAAATTCACCCGGTCGGCGCAGGTGTCGCGGTCCAGCCGCAGCACCTCGCCCAACGCCAGCCGCGACAACCGGCGCGCGACATAGCCGCCAAGGTCGAACATGAACTTTCCTTCCGCCTTGCCGGCGGAGAAGAACAAGGCGTTGGAGCGGTCCTCCTCCAGGAAGGGCGTGGGGAATTCCGGGCCGACCTCGTAGGATTCCACGCCGATGCACGGGCCGATGGCAGCGATGATGTTGGACGGTCGGGCGCCAAGCTCCACCATCGCGCGCACGGTCGATTCCAGCACGCCACCCTTCGCCCCCTTCCAGCCGGCATGGGCGGCGCCGATCACCTTCGCATCGGGATCGACCAGCAGCACCGGCGCGCAATCGGCGGTCAGCACGCCAAGGGCAATGCCCGGCACGGAGGTCACCATGGCGTCCGCCTTCGGCCCCTCGCCCGGCGCCCAGGGCTCGTTCACCGTCACCGCCTCGGCGCTGTGGATCTGGTGGCAGGTGATCAGCGCTTCCAGCGGCAAATCGAGCGCGGCCATCGCCCGCAGGCGGTTGGATGTCACGTCCTTTGGCTTGTCACCGGAGCCGAGGCCGCAATTCAGCGAACTGTACATGCCGCCGGAAACGCCGCCGCGCCGCGTGAAGAAGGCATGGCGGATACCGGGGATTTCCAGCTCGTCCAGAATGATCAAGGGGCGGCCTTTCGCCTGTACAGCTTGCGCGCCGCCGCCCGATCAGCCCCCGAAACCCGGCAATGGGCCGTCAAGGGTCGGGCCGGTCAACGCCAATATCTTGAACAGACTGCCCATTTCCCGGGCATCGATCAAGCGGCGCAACGCGGCATCCACATCCGCTGCGCCTGATTGCCTTAAGGTTTCGGCACGCGCCTCGATCCCCAGCGCCGTCAGGAAGGTGCCCTGTTCGACCGGGCCCTGCGCCACGGCACCGGCCTCCACAGCGGCGCGGGACAGCGCCTGGAAATCGACATGGGCGGTCAGGTCCGCCGTGCCGGGATCGGTCAGCGGATCGTGGAAGCGATGCGCCTTCAGCGCCTGGAAACTGTCGCCGGGCGCACTGCGCGCGGTGCCGTAATCGATCAGCAGCGACGCCCCGCCTTCCGCCTTCAGCCGCGCGCCGATGGCGGCGGAGATCGCAAGGCCGGCCGGGCAGATTTCCGCAATGGCGCCGGCAGGCGCCGTCTCCCGCACGCCGGGATCGAGCAGCGCCGCCCCGGTCGAGAGGCCGGGCGAGACCACGAAGCGGAAGCCCGTGCCAGCCTCATCCAGATCGACCAGCCTTTCGTGCCAGCCACCCGGCAGCCGTTGCAGCTGGCGGATCGGCAGCGCGTCGAAGAATTCGTTGGCGACTAGGATCATCGGCCCGTCCGGCACGGAGGCGATATCGTCATGCCAGTCGACTGCCACGCCGGAGGCGGCCAGCGCTTGCTTCTGCCGCTTGCGCAGCGGGCGGCTGGTTTCCACCAGATGCAGGCGGATCGATTCGCGGAAGCCCGGCACACGGCGGGCGGCGCGCAGGAAATCCGCCATCAGCGTACCGCGCCCCGGCCCCAGTTCAACCAGCCGGACCGGGTCAGGACTGCCCATCTGCTGCCAGATTACGGCGGCCCACAGGCCGATAAGCTCGCCGAACATCTGGCTGATTTCCGGCGCGGTGGTGAAGTCGCCCGCCGCCCCCAGCGGATCGCGGCTGCGGTAATAGCCATGCACCGGGTGGCCCAGCGCCTCCGCCATGTAATCCGCCACCGTGATCGGCCCGTTGGCCGCGATGCGCCGCGCCAGCAGGGCCGCTACAGGCGTCATGCCCGATTCGGCGTATCGTCGGACGGTTCAGTGGTCAGCGCATGGCGGACGAGCAGCAGCCCCAGCAGGATCATCGGCAGGGAGAGCAGCTGCCCCATGGTGGCGCCAAACCACAGGAAGCCGAGGAAACTGTCCGGCTCCCGGAAGAACTCGCCGATGCAGCGCGCCACGCCATAGCCCGCGAAGAAGCTGCCGGCCAGCAGGCCCGGCCGCTTCTTGGCATTGAAGCCGAAGATCAGCACCGCCATCAGCACGAACAGCGCCAGCCCTTCGAGGCCGGCCTGATAAAGCTGGCTGGGATGGCGCGGCAGCGGCCCGCCATGCGGGAACACCATGCCCAGCGCGGCGTCGGTGACGCGGCCATACAGCTCGCCATTGATGAAGTTGGCGATGCGCCCGAAGAACAGCCCGATGGGGGCGGCGGCGCAGATGATGTCCGCCAGCGACAACAGCGGCAGCTTGTTGCGGCGCGCGAACAGGAAGGTGGCGGCGACAACGCCCAGCAGCCCGCCATGGAAGGCCATGCCGCCCCGCCAGACCATCAGGATCTGCAACGGCTCGGCGAGGTAATAATCGGGACGGTAGAACAGCACATAGCCCAGCCGCCCGCCGATCACCACGCCCAGCGTCGCCCAGACGATGAAATCATCCAGCAGGCGCGGCTCGAAATGCACCGGCTCG